>PMOM01000185.1:0-4049 GCA_003161535.1 Caulobacteraceae bacterium
GTCAACGGCCGCTCGGTCTATGACGTGCGCAAGCGTCTTGGTCGGCGCGTGGCGGAGGAAAGCGGCGTGCCCGTCGATGTGGTGGTCCCCGTACCCGATTCGGGCGTGCCGGCGGCGCTGGGCTATGCCCAGGCCAGCGGGATTCCCTTCGAAATGGGCATTATCCGCAATCACTATGTCGGGCGCACCTTCATCCAGCCGACCCAGGACGCCCGAGAATTGAGCGTGCGGATGAAACTCAACCCCAACCGCGCCGTCCTGGCCGGCAAGAGGGTGATGCTCATCGACGATTCCATCGTGCGCGGCACCACCTCGGTGCGCGTGGTGCGCATGGTGCGCGAGGCGGGGGCCAGTGAGGTCCACCTGCGATCCGCCTCCCCGCCCCTCAAGTGGCCGGATTTCTACGGCATCGACATGCCCGATCGTGAAGATCTGCTGGCCGCCAATCGCAGCCTCGCCCAGATGACCAAGCTTCTGGAGGTCGACAGCCTGGGATTCCTGTCGGTGGAAGGCCTCTACTGGGCCATGGACGCCGGGCCGCGGAACCCCAAATGTCCGCAGTTCACCGACCATTATTTCACCGGGGACTACCCCACTCGCCTGCTCGACCGCGAAATCGCCGAGGGGCGCAGCGAGAGGGTGGAACGCCAACTCTCGTTTCTGATCGACGCGTGACGCAAGCACGGCCGCGCATCGCCTCGCTCAAGCGTTTCGCCCCCGATCCATACATCGTCGCCCTGCTGGCCATGGTGCTCCTGGCGAGCCTGGCGCCGGTGCGCGGAGTCGCCACCGGCCCCTTTTCCCTGGCCGTGAAGATCGCCATCGGCCTGTTGTTCTTCCTGCATGGCGCAAAGCTTTCCGGCCAAGCCGTGGTCGCCGCCCTTACCCACTGGCGTCTGCACCTGACCGTGCTGGCCGCCACCTTTGGACTGTTTCCGCTGTTGGGTCTCGCGGCGCGCTGGCTGCCGGAGTGGGTTCTGCCCGCCTCGCTGTCGTCGGGTGTGTTGTTCCTGTGCTGCCTACCTTCGACGGTGCAGTCATCGATCGCCTTCACCTCGGTGGCGCGGGGCAATGTGGCCGCGGCGATCTGCGCGGCCTCGGCCTCAAACCTGCTGGGAATCTTCATCACTCCGGTGCTGGTGGCCATCACCCTGGGCGCGCGAGGCGAAGGCGGAGCGCTGGGCGCGGTGGGCGCGGTCGTTCTCCAGCTTCTGGCGCCGTTCGCCGCCGGCCAGATCGCCCGCGCCCGAATCGGCGGCTGGATCGAGCGGCATGACCGTCTGGTCGGCTATGTCGACCGCGGATCCATTCTTCTGGTGGTCTATGGCGCTTTCAGCGCCGCGGTGGTTGGCGGCATCTGGACCCAGGTTTCGGTCTCTCAGATCGCCAAGCTGGCCATGGTCTGCGGCGTGCTCCTGGCCCTGGTTCTCGCCGCCACGGCGCTCGCCGCTCGTCTGTTCGGATTTTCGAAGGCCGATGAGATCACCCTGGTGTTCTGCGGCTCGAAGAAGAGCCTGGCGTCTGGCGTGCCGATGGCGAGTGTCCTCTTCGCGCCGGCGCGCGTCGGGTTGATGGTCCTGCCGCTGATGATTTTCCATCAGCTCCAGCTGATGGCCTGCGCGGTGATCGCCCAGCGTTACGCCGCGCGCGGCCAGGAGGCCTGAGGGCCATGTCGCGGGCAATCACGCCCTTGGCCGGCCGCGCCGCCCTGGTCACCGGCGCCACGCGCGGAATCGGCAGGGCCGCGGCGCTCGCGCTTGGCCAAGCCGGCGCCCACGTGATCGCGGTGGGCCGCACCCAAGGGGCGCTGGAGGAATTGGATGACGCCATCCTGGCGCTCGGCGGCGAGCGCGCGAGCCTGGTTCCCATGGACCTTACCGCCGGCGACGGCGTCGACCAGTTGGGCTTGGCCATCTTTCAGCGACACGGCAAGCTGGACATCCTGGTTCACGCCGCGGCCATGCTCGGTGGCCTTCGTCCGGTGGCCCACGTACCGCCGGTCCTGTGGGACAAGATTTTGGCCACCAATCTGACATGTGTGTTTCGGCTGATCCGTTCTCTTGAGCCGCTTCTTCGCGCCAGCGACGCCGGCCGGGCCATCTTCCTGACCTCCGCTCGGGCCGAGCGCGCAAAGGCCTTCTGGGGCTCGTACGCCGCCAGCAAGGCGGCTCTGGAGGCCCTGGTTCGCTGCTGGGCCGATGAGGTGGAAACCTCACCCATCCGCGCGGTGCTCCTGGACCCGGGCGTGATGCGCACCAAGATGCGCGCCGAGGCTTTTCCCGGCGAGGAGACGGACGGGCTCATCGATCCGGCCCAGATCGGTCCGATGATCGTCGAACTGGCCCTGGCGCGCGATCTGGGGCCGCCGGCCGAGACGATGAAGTTCACCGACTGGCTTTGCGCGCGTTGCGCCGCCTCGTCTGGAACACCTTGACCGGGTCCGCGGATTCCTCGGCATAGGGATTTTTGCCGCTCTTGACGCTGATGCGGATCGGCGTGCCGGGCAGATCGAAACTCTGGCGCAGCGAGTTGACCAGATAGCGGCGATAGCTGTCGGGCAGCTTGTCGGCTCGGCTGGCGAACAGCACGAAGGTGGGCGGGCGGGCCTTGATCTGGGCCATGTATTTGGGCTTGACGCGATGGCCGTTCACCGCCGGCGGGGGATGACGCTCCACGGCGAGTTTCAACCAGTCATTGAGGTCCCGGGTCTTCAACTTGGTCGACCAATCGGTGTGCGCCTTGATCACCGCGGGCATCAGGCGATCAAGGCCGCGGCCGGTTTCCGCCGATAGCGCCACCACCGGCGCTCCGCGCAGCTGCGGCAACATGCGCTCGGCGTGATCGATGAAGTCCTTCAGCCGCGCGCCCGGATCGTCAATCAGGTCCCACTTGGCCAGCACGAACACCAGCGCCCTGCCTTCACGCTCCACCAGGTCGGCGATGGTCAGGTCCTGGGTTTCGAAGGGGTGGGTGGCGTCCATCACCAGGATCACGACTTCGGCGAAGGTGATGGCGCGGATGGCGTCCTGGGTCGAAAGCTTCTCCAGGGCGGCGTCGATACGGGCCTTGCGGCGCAGGCCGGCGGTATCCACCAGCCGCACCCGGCGGCCTTGCCAGTCCCAGTCCACCGAGACCGCGTCGCGGGTGATGCCAGCCTCCGGTCCGGTGAGCAGGCGTTCCTCATCGATGAGGCGATTGACCAAGGTGGACTTGCCGGCGTTCGGCCGCCCGACGATGGCGATGCGCACCGGCTTGTCGCCCGGCGCCTCCGGATCGGGCGCATCGTCCCACGCCTCTTCGTCCGTCTTGGTCGCCGGCGGCAGGGCGCCCAGCAAGGCGGCGTAGAGTTCTCCCAGACCCTGGCCATGTTCGGCGGAAATCGCCACCGGCTCTCCAAAGCCGAGGTTGAAAGCCTCCAGCGTCCCGGAGTCTCCCGCCCGTCCCTCGGTCTTGTTGGCCACCACCAGTACGGGTTTTCCACTGCGACGAAGCACGCCGGCGAACAGTTCGTCCAGCGCGACCACGCCGGCCCTGGCGTCGATGACAAACAGCACCACCTCGGCCTGCGCCACGGCCAGTTCGGTCTGGCGGCGCATGCGCGCCTCCAAGCTTTCGTCGATGACGTCCTCAAATCCCGCGGTATCGATCAAGTCGAGGTCCAGATCACCCAGACGCCCGGTCCCGAAGCGCCGGTCGCGAGTCACGCCGGGTCGGTCATCCACGATGGCCAGGCGCCGCCCGGCGAGACGATTGAACAATGTCGACTTGCCCACATTGGGCCGCCCCACGATGGCGAGCGTCACCATGACTGGCTCACCAGATCGAACCGGCTATCGGATGGCGATAAGCTGCGCCGCTTCGGTGACGACATAGATCATCCCGCCCGCCGCGATCGGGCCGATCAGGCCCCCAGAACCTAGCCGCAGGCTTTTCAGAGTCGCCCCCGTCTTGGGATTCAACGCCACCGCCTCGCCATGGCTGGAGATGGAGATCAGGCGGTTGGAGGCGAGGATCGGACTGGACCAGTAGGCGCGGCGCTTCTTCTTCAA
>PMOM01000185.1:4100-7968 GCA_003161535.1 Caulobacteraceae bacterium
GTGCGCAAATCCACCGCCGCGAAGACATCGGAGTGGCTGACCGCGAACACGTCGGTCTGGTAGATCACCGGGCGGCCGGCGATGTCGCGGATCTCGGACAGGGCGTTGGTGCGATTGGCCTTCGACAAGCTGGCGTTCCACAACTCATTGCCGTTGGCGGCGCGCAGCGCCACCAGTTCGCCCGAAGCGAAGGATGCGACCACGGTCTCGTTGCTCACCGCCGGGCTGGAGGCGGCCAGGATGCGGGCCGGCTCGGTCAGGGCCTGATAGGTCCACGCCTGCACGCCGGTCGCGGCGTCGAAGGCCAACAGTTCATCATTGACGTCGACCACGAAGACGCGACCGCCGGACACCGTCGGGGCGGCGTGCACGGGCGCATCGGTGCGCGCGCGCCAGCCCATCTGGCCGGTGGCTGCGTCCAGCTGAACGACCTCGCGAAAGCCCGAGGACGCGTAGAGCTTGCCATCGGCGAAGGCGACGCCCCCGCCCCAGGCCTCGCGGTCGCGCTTGGACTTGGGCGTGATGTTGACGCGCCAAAGCTGCGCGCCGGTGCGCGCGTCATGCGCCGAAATTGTCGCGCCGCCGTCCATGACGAAGATGCGTCCGCCGGAGGCGATCGGTTGGGCGGTGATGTGACGCCGGCGCGACGAAGCGGCGCCGATGGACCGTCGCCAGTCCACCGTGAAATCGGGGGCGGCGTCCACATGCTCGACAGATTGCGCCGGCGTGCCGCCCGGCAGGGGCCAGTCCGCCAAGGGCGCCGGCGCCGGCAGCTGGAAATCCTGCCCTTTCAAGGCGTCGGCAACCGTGAGCTGATCGTTCAAGGCGATCACCGGAATGCGATTGCCCTTGGCGGCGGCGCTCGGCTTGGCTCTGCGGTGCACGGGATTCAGGGCGCCGACCTTGGAGACCGTCGAGCAGGCGCCAAGGGCCAGCGCGGCCACGGCGACGGCGACGCCGATCAACTTGTTGCATCTCATCAAGGGGCACCAGGGGCGTTGGGGGCGGCGGGCGGGGCGGTTTGGTTTTGCGTGTCAGCCCCATCCTGCGGCGCCGGAGCGCCCTGGAGCCCGCTCAGACTCGTCCCATTCGACGGCGGCAATGTGGCGGCCGCGCGGACCACTTGGGCGGCCATATTGGCCTGGCCACTGTCGATCAGGGCGATGGCGGCCTGGGCGCGGACCCGCATGGCCTGGGTCACCCCCAAGGTCAGGGTGAGGGCGTTGAAGTCGCCGCGCGCTTCCTGGGTCTTGCCCGCCTGCAGCTTGGCCATCGCCAAGGCTTCCTTGGCCTGCAAATCATAGGGCTTCTTGTCGCCGATCAAGGCGGCGAGGCGGGTCTGTACCTGCGGATACGGCGCGTCGTCCATCAGCGCCAGGGCGGCCCTGAGCCGCGCCAGATCGCCGACGATGGCATTGGGCGCCACCTTGGCCGCCGCGTCGTACAGGGCCACCGCCTCGGCGGTCTTATCGGCCATCAAGCGGATATTGCCCTGCTGGATCAGGGCCAAGCTCCGATAGCCGGCCGGACCGGTCTTGGCGATGCCCTCGAAGTCTGTGTAGGCCCCCGTCTGGTCGCCCGCCGCCAGGGCGACGACGCCCTTGTCATAGGCGATGGAGGCGGCGCCGACGTTCCGGTCCAGCCAGGCACGGTAGCCCCAGATCGAAAGCCAGCCGATCACCGTCGCCGCCAGCGCCGCGGCGAACCACGGCAGGACGCGCCGCGCCAGGCTCGCGTAGCGGTCGGCGCGCAGCCGCTCTTCGACCTCTTCAATGAAATCGACCACGGTGGGAAACTCCGAACTTCAGGCTGGCGGCGTCTGGGCTGAGGAACCTATCGGTTGAGGGCGCCGCCTGCAACGCAAGGCGCGATCACCCACGATCGATCAATCCCGCTCGGGCGCCGCCCTCGCCTCGCCCATGACGGTGGGATGCAGCGACAAGGCGAAGCCGGTCAGGTCGCGCGATTGCCTACCGCCCCCTGGACCGCCTGGCGCCCCGGCGTCGGGGGCCGGCAGCACGATGGGCGCCAAGTTACGGGCGGCCAGATCGGCGTTGCGGGCGGCCAGGTCGGTGCGGGCCAAGGCATCGAAGCGAGCGGCGATATCCGCCAATTGACCGTTCAGGACATCGATACGCGTCAGCTGATAAGCCGCCGGCGCGCCCTCATAGGACCCGATGGCGCCATAGAGCTGATCGGTGTGCTCGCGCAGGCGTTCCTCGCCAGTGATCGCCCCGCCTTCCTTGGTGGCGACGATTTCCTTGCGCAAGACATCCGCCTTGGCCGAAAGACTCTCCAGGCCACTCCTGAGGGCGTCCGCCGGGGGCAGGCCGGCGGCGCGGGCGTCGGCGCCCAGGCGCACGGCGTTGATGCGCGCCACCAGGTCGGTCATTCGCCCGAACATCTCGCTGACCCGTTCGGCGGCGTCGAACTGCGCCTGGCGATCCTTCAGCGTGAAGGTCACCCGCCGATCAAGCCTCACATCCAGCGGAGCGGTGATGACGCTGGAGCCGCTGGTCAGGCGGACAGTGTAGATTCCCGGCATCAGGCGCGGGCCCTGCGAGGAAGCGAAGGCAAGCTGGGCGGCCGACGGAACCCTGGGCGCCGGCGCGTGCATGGTCCACACGACCCGATTGATCCCGGGGCGCTTCGAAGCTGACAGGGTATCGACAACCTTGCCCGAGGCGTCCAGCACCTCGACCTTCAGCTTGCCGAACAGGTGCCGGTGCGGCTGGTAGTAGCTGATCACCGCGCCGTCGGCGGGATCATCGCCGACGAACTGCGCATCGCCGCCGGCCCAGCCGCCGTTCGCCTCGATGCGTTGCTGCGCCGGACGCGAAGGCAGGAAGGCCAGCGGCTGGGACAGAACAGCTTCGCTCAGACCCCGCAGCGGAGTGAGATCATCGACGATCCAGATCCCGCGGCCGTGGGTGGCGATGGCCAGATCGTGATCGCGCATCTGGAAGGCGAGGTCGCGCACCGGCACGTCGGGCAGGCCGCCGCCCTTGAACTGCGCCCACCGGGCGCCGCCATCGGGTGATATCCACAGCCCGAACTCAGTCCCCGCATAGAGTAAGCCGGGTCTCTCCGGGTCTTCCTTGATCACGTGGGCGAAGCCGCGCATGCCGCTTTCGGGACCGGCGATCCGCCGCCAGGTCGCCCCGTAGTCGGTGGTCTTGTAGATATAGGGCGCGAGATCTCCGAAAGTGTGCCGGTCGAAGGCGGCGTAGGCGGCGCCCGCGTCATAGGGACTGGCTTCCACCCAGGAAACCCACGAGGCGGCCGGCATGCCGGTATTGCGGGTCAGATTGGTCCAGGTCCGTCCGTCGTCTCTGGTCAGCTGCAGATTGCCGTCGTCGGTTCCGACCCAGATCACCCCGGCGCGTTTCGGCGATTCGCTGATCGCGTAGATGGTTGTGTGAGTCTCGGCGGCGGAATTGTCGACGGTGATGCCGCCGCTTTCTTCCTGCTTCTGCTTTTCCTTGTCGTTGGTGGTCAGGTCCGGCGAGATTTTGTCCCAGCTCTGGCCGTGGTCGCGGCTGCGGAACAGATATTGCGCGCCGATATATATCGTCCCCACCTCGTTGGGGCTGACCGCCACCGGAGTGTTCCAGTTGAAACGCAGCTTCTCGGTGGTATCGGATTTGGGCTGGATCGACCGGCCCTCGAGGGTCTTGCGATTGACCCGCTGAAGCTCGCCGCCCTGGCTCTCGACATAGGCGAATTCCTCCGGCGCGGCGGGATCGGGCCACGCCCAGAAGCCATCGCCGCCGTTGAGATTTTCCCACCGCGAATTGGTGACGCCGCCTGGATAGGCGCTGTCGCCCACCCAGACGCTGTTGTCCTGCAGGCCGCCGTAGACCTGGTA
>PMOM01000185.1:8029-8541 GCA_003161535.1 Caulobacteraceae bacterium
TCGTCGCTGGCGATCAACTGCAGATCGGTCTTGAAGACCCGCTGCGGATTCTTCGGATCGACGATCAGATTGGCGAAGTAGAACGGCCGCCAGACCATGCTCTGGCTGCGGTCGCGCTCGGCCCAGGTGGCGCCGCCGTCGTCGGAACGATAGAGGGCGCTGCGCTCGGACTCGACCAGGGCGTAGACGATCTTCGGATCGGACGGCGCGAAGGCCACCGCTTCGCGTCCCCACGGTCCCTTGGGCAGCCCCGATGTGGCGCTCGCCTTGATGTCGGACCAGGTCGCCCCGCCATCGTTGGTCACCAGCAGGTCGCTGCCCGATGGCTGGCCAGGGCCCTCGCCCCCGGAGCGGAAGGTCCAGCCCTTGCGTCGGAAATCCCACAAACCGGCGATCAGTTTCCTGGGATTTGACGGGTCCATCGCCAGCGTCGAGCAGCCGGTGGACAGATTGGCTCCCTTGAGGATCAGGACCCAGCTTTTGCCGCCGTCGGTGGTCTTGTAGAGGCCGCG
>PMOM01000100.1 GCA_003161535.1 Caulobacteraceae bacterium
CCAAAGGTTTCAAAGGCGTGCGCCGCGCCGAGCGCCAGGGCGCAGGCGAGGAAGGCCACGAGGGGCCAATGTCGCGCGATCAGCGTCACCGCGCCGATATGGCGGAAAACCCCCCGCGACAAAAGGGCTTGGGGCCAATGACCGGCCAGCGCCTGGGCGCGCGGCGATTCCATCGCCCGCCGCCTTGCTCGTCCGGCCGCCCGCGCCTTAGGGTCGCGGCGCCATTTGGTTGGAGGGTCCCGTGGACGAAAGCAAGTCGAAGCGCGAACCCTTCGCCGATCCCTCCCGCCCGCTGGAAGAGCGTGTGGATGACCTTCTGGGCCGGTTGAGTCTGGAGGAGAAGGTGCGCCTGATGGCCGGCGCGTCGTCCTTCACCCTGGAAGGCGTCGAGCGGCTGGGCGTGCCGCAAATCCGGGTCACCGACGGACCAACGGGGGTGCGCTCCAACGAGGGCGAGGCGGCGACGGTGTTCCCGGTCGGCGTGGCCATGGCCGCGACCTGGAATCCCGGGCTGACCGGCGAAGTGGCCGCGGCGATCGGGCGAGAGGCCTTGGCGCTGGGCGATCGCGTGGTTCTGGCGCCGACCATCAACATCGCGCGCACGCCGCTTTGGGGACGCGGCTTCGAGACCTATTCGGAGGACCCTTTCCTCGCAGGCGTGCTGGGGTGCGCCTATGTCGAGGGTCTGCAGGGCGAAGGGGTCGGCGCCTCGCTCAAACACTATGCGGCGAACAACCAGGAAGAGGGCCGCATGACGGTGAGCGCGCGCATCGACGAGCGCACCTTGCGGGAAATCTACCTGGCCGGCTTCGAGATGGTGGTGAAAGCGGCCAATCCCTGGACGGTGATGGCGTCGTACAATCGCATAAACGGTGTCTACGCCACGGAGAACGGCCATCTCCTTAACGATATCCTGAAGGGCGAGTGGGGATACGACGGCATCGTCGTCTCCGATTGGGGTGCGGTGCATTCCACCGCCGCGGCGGCAAACGGCGGCAATGATCTGGAAATGCCCGGGCCGCCGCGCTGGTTCGGCGACAAGCTGCTGGCCGCGGCGCGCGCCGGCCAGGTCCCGCTGGGTCGCATCGACGACGCCGCCCGCCGCGTGCTGCGCCTGATCCTGCGCACGGGAGCGGTGGACGGCAAGCCCGCGCCGGCCGGCGAGCTGCGCTCGCGGCGCCATCGCCAAATCGCCGGGCGGGCCGCGGAGGAAGCGGTGGTGCTGCTCAAGAACGCCGGCGATCTGCTCCCACTCGACGCCGACGCCATCGGCTCGATCGCCGTGGTCGGGCCCAACGCGGCGGCGCGGCGCATCCAGGGCGGAGGATCTTCCCAGGTCCGCGCGGGCCGGCAAACCTCGATCCTGCAGGCGATGGGCGAGTTCCTGGCCGGCCGAGTCGAGGTCTCGCATGCCGACGGCGGCGACAACGAGCCGGTTCCGCCCGCCGCGCGGCCCACGATGTTCAGTCCCGATGAGGCCCGCGGCCAGGCCGGTCTGTTGTGCGAGTATTTCGCCAAGCGAAGTTTCGCCGCGCCGCCCTACCGCGCCCAGGCGGAGCGCCAGATCGGCAAGCTGGTCTCCACGACCTTCGCCGCCGGCGCGACCGAGGCGCTCGGGGCGCTAAGATGGAGCGGCTGGTTCTGGCCCGACCGCGACGGGCGGCACGAGTTCGCCGTACGCGCGCCGGGCTCTTCGCGCCTCACCTTGAATGGCCAGACCCTGATCGACGAGGCGACCGATGGCGCCGTCGACAAGATGGATGTCGGGGGCATGAGGGTGGAACGAAGGATCGCGGCGGCGAGCCTGACGGCGGGCCGGGGCTATCCTATCGTCATTGAGTATCTACGGCCCGAAAAGGTGGGAGACGTGGCCTGGGAATATGTCGGCGTCGGCGTGCGCCCGCCTCGCGGCGATATCGCCGAGGCGGCGGCGCTGGCGGCTTCGGCGGACGCGGCGGTGGTGGTGGTGGGCGCCGCCTCGGTCACCGAAGGCGAGGGCTATGACCGCGAGAGCCTTGATCTGCCCGGCGATCAGAACGCCCTGGTCGAGGCGGTGCTGGCCGCCAACCCGCGCACCGTGGTGGTCCTGGTGGGCGGCGCTCCTTACGCCTTGCCGTGGATTGATCACGCGCCCGCCGTGCTGGCGGCCTGGCTGGGAGGCGAGGAAGGTCCGGACGCCGTGGTCCGCATCCTGTTTGGGGCCGCCGAGCCTTCGGGGCGATTGCCGGTGACCTTCCCAAGGCGGATCGAGGACACCCCCGCCCACCCCTGGTATCCCGGCGGCGCGGAGGCGACCTACGGCGAAGGGCTGTCCGTGGGCTATCGCCACTTCGATCGGGCCGCCGCGGCGCCGATGTTTCCCTTCGGTTTCGGCCTGACCTACACGCGCTTTTCCTATGGCGGCCTTCAGGCGCCCCTGGAGGCGCGGGCGGGTGACGATGTGGCCGTGAGCTTCACCCTCGCCAACACCGGCTTGCGGGCGGGCAAGGAAGTGGCCCAGCTCTATGTGCGGCCCCGCGGACCCTCCGTGGAGCGGCCGGTGAAGGAGCTCAAGGGCTTCGCCAAGGTCGCCCTGGCGCCCGGCGAGAGTCGCCGCGTGACGCTGAGCTTGAACGCCCGCGCCTTCTCCTTTTGGGACCCCGCGCGACATGCCTGGATCGCCGAGCCGGGCGCCTACGATCTGTTGATCGGCGGGTCGGCGGCCGACATCGAACTGCAGGCCACCGTGCGGCTGGAAGCCTGACCAGGTCATGGCGCCGCGCCACGCAGTTCTTGGCATCGATGAGGGCGCCTTCTTCCACGGCGCGCGCCGGGTGTTCTCGGGAATCTCCTTCCTGCTGGACGACGCCAAGACCGCTTTGGTGGGCGAGAACGGGGTTGGAAAATCCACGCTTCTCAAATGCTTGAGTGGAGATCTTGAACTCAATGCCGGCGCGCTGGTGCGGTCGAGGGGTCTGCGCGTCGGCATGCTGCCCCAGGAGGTCCCCGAAGGCTTGGCGCCGCTTAGCGTGCGTCAGGTTCTGGACCGCTCGCTGGAGCGCATCGGCAGGGCCGGGGAGGACTGGCGCATCGACGTCCTGCTCGGTGACATCGACGTTTCGCCGACGATGGCGGACGGCGCCTTTGGGGCGCTCTCCGGCGGCTGGCAGAGGTTGATCCTGATCGCTGGAGCCGCCAGGCTGGAAGAGCCGGACATCCTCATCCTCGATGAGCCGACCAATCATCTGGACATCGGCAATATCAACACGCTCGAGCGCTGGCTGACGGGCGAGGC
>PMOM01000065.1 GCA_003161535.1 Caulobacteraceae bacterium
AGGGCTTCGGGAAGCTCGCGCTTGAGCGAAATCGACAGCAGGCCGTCGGCGAGGTCGGCGTCGGCGACCACCACATAGTCGGCCAGCTGAAAGCGGCGCTCGAAGTCGCGCTCGGCGAGGCCGCGATGCAGGTAGCGCTTGGCCTCGTCGTTGGCGACCTTGCGGCCCTGCACGGTGAGGAGGTTTTCCTTCACCTCGATGGCCAGGTCATCGGCCTTGAAGCCGGCCACGGCGATCTCGATGCGGTAGCTGTTTTCGCCCGTGCGTTCGATGTTGTAGGGCGGNNCGGTCGAAGCCCACGACGGAGCGGTAGAGGGGGGTAAGGTCGATAGTGCGCATAGTCGGCATCCTTCTTTGCGTTAAGCAAGGTTGCGTTGATGTGCGGATCGGCGGCGAGCCGAAAATGGCCTCGCCTGACCCGGAAGGCCCGGAAGTCCAGCGCCTTCGAGGCCTTAGTTAGGAGGGCCAAGATCGGTTTCAAGTCCGGCCGAAAGTCGCGGGGCGGGCGACCCGACTGAACGATGTTCACTTGCCCTGGCGGGACGCGCGGGCTAGGGCCAGCCAAACCCCAATCGAAAATGGAGACGCACCTCATGGCCACCCTGCAGGACATCACCGATCGGATGAAAAAGGCGGTGGGGACCGACTCCGGCCTCGGCAAGTCCTTGAAGTTCAACCTCAAGGGCGACGGTTTCATCTTCATCGACGGCGGCACGGTTTCCAACGAGGACAAGGGCGCCGACCTGACCATGACCATCGCGCTGGACGACCTGGTGGCGCTCGGCGAAGGCAAGCTTGNNCGCCATGACCGCGGTGATGACCGGCAAGCTGCAGCTCTCCGACATGGGCGTGGCCATGGCCCTGCAAAGCAAGATGCAGGCGCTGTTTTCCAAGATGGCCTGAGACGGCCTTGAGCGACCCGGCGCCGCTCGTCGCCATCCCGCAGGCCCCCGTACCGGCGGGCGGGGCGGCCGAATGGTTCGCCGGCGCGGGCGGGGCGCGGCTGCGCGCGGCGCTGTTTGCCCATCCAGGCGAGGCGCGCGGATCGGTGGTGGTCAGTCCCGGCCGCACCGAGCCGATCGAGAAGTATTTCGAAGTGGTGGAGATCCTGCGCGCCCGGGGTTTCACCGTGCTGGTTCATGACTGGCGCGGCCAGGGCCTGTCGCAGCGCCTGCTGCCCGACCGCCTGCTCGGCCACGCCGCCGGCGCCAAGGATTTCCTCACCGACTTCGCCCGCCTGATCGCCGCCTTCGAGGCTCGCCTGCCCAAGCCCTGGACGGCGCTTGGCCATTCCATGGGCGGCTGTTTGACCTTGCTGGCCATGGCGAAGGGGGAGACGCGGTTTTCCGGGGCGATATTGTCGGCGCCCATGCTGGGATTGCAGACCGGCGCCATTCCCATGCCGGTGGGACGCCTGATGGCGGCGATGTCGCGGCTGGTCGGCCGAGGCGGTGCGCCGGCGCAACGGGCGGCGGCCGAAGCGACACCCTTCGAGGCCAACATCCTCACCCACGACCCCGCCCGCTACGCGCGCAACGAAGCCCAGGTCGCCGCCTGCCCGGACCTGGCGCTGGGAAGCCCCACCTGGGGATGGCTGGATTTCGCCTTTTCCGCCACCTCCGTGCTGCAGCGGGGCGCCGGCGTCACCCGCATCGCCGCTCCCGTCACCATCGTCGCGGCCGGCGAGGAGCGCCTGGTCGACAACGCCGCCAGCAAACGCGTCGCCGCCCGCGTCCCGAACGCCCGCTTCGTGGAGATCGCCGGCGCCTATCACGAGATCCTGCAGGAAACCGACGCCATCCAGGCGCTGTTCTGGCGGGAGTTCGATGATCTGGCGGAAAGAGTCCGAAAGGCCGCTTAAGCCGCCGCCGGGGCGAGCGCCGCCAGGGCCTGGCCCAGCAGGCTCTTGTCGCCGGCGATGACCACCTGGCCGCCCTGTCGGCCCACCGCCGCGCCGCGCCAGTCGGTGACCAGGCCCCCGGCCCCGGCGATGAGCGGGATGGCGGCCTCGATGTCCCAGGCCTTCAGGCCCGCCTCGATGACCAGATCGATGGTTCCGGCGGCGACCATGGCGTAGGCGTAGGCGTCGCATCCCAGGCGCGCCAGGCGCGCGGCGTCGACGACCTGGTTCCAGGCGGCCAGCTCGGCGCGGTTGAAACAGGCGCGCGGATCGGTGGTGGCGATGATGGCGCGGCTGAGCGGCACGCCCCGGCGCACCGCCAGCGGCCGGCTGGCGCCATGGCTGAGCAGGCGGGCGCCACCGGCGTGGCCGATGTAGATTTCGTCCAGGTAGGGTTGGCCGATGGAGCCCAGCACCGGCTCGCCCTCATGCCGCAGGCCGATCAGGGTGGTCCACACCGGCAGGCCGGCGATGAAGGCGCGGGTGCCGTCGATGGGATCGATCACCCAGACGAACTCGGCGTCGGGACGGTCCTCGCCATATTCCTCGCCGATCACCCCGTGGTCGGGATGGCGTTTGGCCAGAGCCGTGCGGATGGCGCTCTCCGCGCCGCGGTCGGCGGCGGTGACCGGATCGAAGGTTCCCCCCTCCGACGACTTGTGGGCGTTCTTGTCCTCCAGCCAGTGATCGGCGCGGAAGAGCGGCAGAATGACGTCGGCGGCGAGGCCGTTGAGCTCGATGAGGAAGGTCTCGAGGGCGTCGAGGCGGGCGGCGGGGAGCATGGCCGTGACTTAGCCCCAGGCGCGGCGGCGAGCAAAGGCGCCATGCGTTGCGCGCCGTGGCCCGGCGAGCCTATTGGGGATCATGGCCAAGTCCCGCATCCCATGGGTGCAAGACCTCATCTGGCGGCTGGAAGCGGCGGGTTTCGATCTCTTCACCGCCGTCATCCGCGCGGCGCCGGTGGACGCGGTGTCGGCCTTCGGCGGGTGGCTGTTTCGGATGCTGGGGCCGCTGACGAGCGCGCATCGCACGGCGCGGCGCAGCTTGCGCCTGGCCTTCCCGGACATGGCGGACGCCGAGCGCCGGCGGCTGCTTGACGCCCAGTGGGACAATTTCGGCCGCTACATCGCCGAGTTTCCCGTCCTCGACCGACTGACGCCGGCCAGCGGCCGCGTCGAAATGGTGCATGCCGAGCGTCTGGAGGAGATCGCGCGGGCGGGCCGGCCGGTGGTGTTCATTTCCGGGCACTTCTCGAACCTGGAAGTCATGTCGGCGGCCATCCTGCATGCCGGCATCCCCTGCGACATCACCTATCGCGCCGCCAATAATCCCTACGTCGACGAGCGCATGCGGCGCAGCCGCTTTCGCTATGGCGTGCGCATGTTCGCCCCCAAGGGCGCCGACGGGGCCCGCGATCTCCTGGAGGCGCTGAGCGCCGGCCGATCGGTAGCGATGATGAACGACCAGAAGTACGACGGTGGCGTCGAGGGGGTGTTTTTCGGGCGCACCGTGCACACCCTGCCGGCGGCGGCGCGCCTGGCCTTAAGGTTCGGCACGGTGATCCAGCCGCTTTCCATCCAGCGCACGGCCGGCGCGCGCTTTCGCCTGGTCGCCCACGAGCCGATCACGGTGACCGATACCGGCGACCGCACCGCCGACATCAAGGCCGGCGTCGACGCCATCAACGCCTTCATCGAAGCGCGCGTGCGCGAGCGGCCGGGCGAGTGGTGGTGGCTACATCGCCGCTGGCCCGCCAAGGACTACGCCGACCTGGCGGCGCGGGGATTCTAGGTCGAGGAATCGCCGCCGTTGACTTCCTTCCAGCGCGCCAGGGCCTGGGCGGGGCCGGCGTAGGCTTCCTGCAGGATCGGGTTCCAGTAGCGCAGGTCGTCCAGGGCGATGGGCTTGCCGGAGACCGCGCAGATCACGAAGCGGCCGGGGCGCAGCACGGTGAACTCACCGTCGCCGTAGCGCACCACCGCGATGTCGCCGCCGCCAAGGGACTTGTCATAGGCGTTCATGCCCGCGCGTTTAGCGCGAAAATTCCGCTCAGAACAGCCGGCCCTGATCGGGCGGGACGAGACGCGGCTTGCGCGGCGCGGCGGGGGCGGGGGCTGCGGGGGCGCCGTCGACCACGGCGGCCCGGTCGCCATCGTGGAAGACCAGCTTCAGCTTCTCGCCGCTCTTCAGGCTAGCGGCCGACCGCGCCAGGGCCCCGTCAGCGGTGTGCACGCGGGCGAATCCTCGGCCCAGGGGACCGTCGGGGTTGAAGGAGGCCCGCAGCTTTTCCAGGGTGGCCAGCCGATCGGCGGCCTCGGCCAGGCGGCGGCGCACGGCGGGCGAAAGGCGGGCGCCGGCATCCGCCAGGCGCGCGGACTTGATCTCGATGGGCCGCTGCAGCAGGGCGGGCTTGAGCGGGGAAGCGATACTCGCCAGGTCATGGCGGTGGGCGGCGACGCAGGCGCCTAGGGCCGCCGTCAGCCTGCCCGAAGCGATGTCCAGGCGCTGGATGGCGATGGCCAGGAGGTCGGTCACGCGCGGCAGGGCGGCGACGGCGGCGGCGAGGCGCGCGCGGCGATGCTCCACCATCCGCCCACCGCAGGCGATCATCCGCCGCTCGTAGTCGGCGAGGGCGGCGGCCAGATCGGCGAACACCGGCGTGACCATTTCGGCGGCGGCGGTGGGGGTCGGCGCGCGCCGGTCGGCGGCCAGATCGATCAGGGTGGTGTCGGTCTCATGGCCCACCGCCGAGACCAGGGGCAGCACGCTGGCCGCCGCCGCCCGCGCCAGAGCCTCATCGTTGAACGGCCACAGATCCTCCACCGAGCCGCCGCCGCGCGCGACGATGATCAGATCGGGGCGCGGGATCGGGCCGCCCGGCGCGGCGGCCCCGAAGCCCTCGATGGCGGCGCGCACCTGGGCGGCGGCCTGCTCGCCCTGCACCACCACCGGCCAGACCACCACCCGGCAGGGCCAACGCTCGGCGATGCGGTGCAGGATGTCGCGGATCACCGCGCCNNTTGCGGGCGGCCTCGAACAGGCCCTCGGCGGCGAGCCTGGCCTTAAGGCGCTCGAGCTGGGCCAGCAGGGCGCCGACGCCGGCGGGCTCCATGGTCTCGATGATGATCTGGTATTGCGAGCGGCCCGGATAGGTGGTCACCCGGCCGGTGACGATCACCTCCAGCCCGGTTTCCGGACGGATGGCGAGGCCGCGCACCTGACCCTTCCAGATCACCCCCGAAATGCTGGCCCGCTCGTCCTTCAGGTCCAGATAGACATGGCCGTTGCCGTGAAAAGTGACCTTGGAAAGCTCGCCGCGCAGACGCACGAAGCCATAGGCGTCCTCGATGGTGCGCTTGAGCGCGAAGGCCAGCTCCGAGACGGTATAGGCCGGCGCGTTGGAGTCTTCAGCCGAGGCGTCGGCGACATCGCTCATGGCGCCAGTCTAGCGCGTTTGGCGACGAAATGAGCCCCGGCGGGTTCGCCGATGGTCAGATGTACCGACGCAACGACCGCGCCAATTCCGATGGCCCCGATCTCTTCCTGGCCTGGGGCGGCTGATAGGCGAGGCGGGCGTGTTCGATGCAATAGGGGCCTTCGTCGGATGAGCGGCGGCCGCAGAAGGTGAAATCCTCCGTGGACGGATCACCGATCGGCCACTTGCACATGTGGGCGCCCAGGGTGAGCACGGTGGCCGTGCCCGGTTCCTCCACGCGCGGCTCGGGACGCGGCAGCGGCGGCAGGGCCGGATGCTCGGCGGCGGCGCGGCGCTGGAATGGCTGAGGCGGCGCCAGGGGTCGCGGCGGGCGGGGCGCCTTGAAGGCGGGCCTGGCCGGCTGCGACGGCGTGGCGCGTCCCGACAGGCCCAGGCGATGGACCTTGCCGATCACCGCGTTGCGCGTCACTTCGCCCAGGTGCTTGGCGATCTGGCTGGCCGAGAGGCCGTCAAGCCAGAGCTTCTTCAACACATCGACCCGCTCGTCGGTCCAACCCATGGCGGTGATCCTTCCATCGCGCTGTTGGGGGCGGGCGGACGCCTGGCCCTCCCGACGCGCCGCCCCCGGATGTTGCGCTTGTGCGCCCACTCGCGGGCGTTCAGCTACCACATATCGTAGTCCTGTGAGCGCCGGGCACAATAGGCGCCACGAAATCGTCCACAGCTGCGTCGATTTGCGCGGGGCCGCTTGCGCGGGCGTCTGGCCGGGCGCACATGAGGCGCCATGAAGGACATGCCCGCCGCGGCCGTGGTCATCCCGCCGCCGCCGCGCGACTATCACGGGGCCAATTGGGAGGGGCTGCGCACCCTCTATATGCGCGAGGTGCGCCGGTTCTGGAAGGTCGGCGCCCAGACCCTGGCCGCGCCGGTGATCACCGCCCTGCTCTACATGCTGGTGTTCGTCGTCGCCGTGCGCGGGGCCGCGCCGCCCATCGAGGGGGTGATCTTCGCCACCTTCGTGGCCCCCGGCCTGATCATGATGCAGATCCTCGGCAACGCCTTCGCCAATTCCTCCTCGAGCCTGCTGCAGGCCAAGATGAACGGCCTGATCGGCGATTTCATCACCCCGCCGCTTTCCCCCACCGAGCAGGTGGCCGGATTCGCCCTGGGCGCGGCGACGCGCGGGGTGGCCGTGGGCGCGGTGACGGCGCTGGCGGTGCTGCCCTTCGCGCACCTGACCATCGCGCATTTGTGGGCGGTGCTCTACTTCGGGCTTGGCGCGGCCCTGATCATGGGCGAGCTGGGGCTGATGGCCGCCATCTGGTCGGTGAAGTTCGACCACATCGCCGCGGTGAGCAACTTCATCATCATGCCGATGACGTT
>PMOM01000158.1:0-10682 GCA_003161535.1 Caulobacteraceae bacterium
GACTACGGAGCCATCTGGCTGGACGGCGAGGACATCACCAACCAGCCCATGTATCAAAGGGCGCGCCTCGGCTTGGGCTATCTGCCCCAGGAAACTTCCATCTTCCGCGGCATGACCGTGGAACAAAACGTCATGGCTGTGGTGGAGATGCGCGAAGGCTCTCGCGAGCGGGTTCGCGCCATCACCGAGGAATTGTTAGCCGAACTGCACATCGACCACCTTCGCTCTTCGCCGGCGGTCTCTCTTTCGGGGGGCGAACGGCGCCGCGTGGAGATTGCTCGGGCCCTGGCCAGCGAACCGGCATTCATGCTTCTGGACGAACCGTTCGCCGGCATCGATCCCTTGGCCATCGCCGACATCCGCGAAGTAATCGGCTACCTGCGAAAGCGCGGCATCGGCATCCTGGTCACCGACCACAATGTGCGCGAGACGCTGGATATCATCGACCGCGCGTCCATCATCCACGCTGGCGAAGTGCTTTTCGAGGGCTCCCCCGATGAGATCCTCGCCGATCCGGAGGTGCGGCGCGTCTATCTGGGCGACCGATTCGGCTAGGCGCGCCTGGCGGCGGAGCGGCCGGCCCGTCCGCGCGTGAACGGCGCGACAAGGGAAAAATTACGGCGCCGCCGGCGTTCCGCGGGCACGCTTGACACCATTGTCGCGCCCAAGCGTTGGTAGGTCATGCAAGTGCATGTTTCCGGCAAGCACGTCGATGTTGGCGAGGCCCTGCGTACGCGCGTGGGCGATGATTTGGCGGCCGGCATCGGCAAATATTTCGAGCGCGGCGGCGATGCCGACGTGGTGGTCAGCCGCGATGGCCACGGTTTTCGGGTCGACTGCGTTGTCCTTCTGGCTTCCGGCCAACAACTGCAAAGCCATGGAATGGGCGGCGACGCCCATGCCGCCTTCGGCCACGCCCTGGCCAAGATCGAGACGCGCATCCGGCGCTACAAGCGGCGCTTGAAGAGTCACACCGTGGCGGCGACGGCCAAGGCCGCCGAGACCGCGTCGCACTACATCCTGCGCGCGCCGGCAGGTGATTCGGCCGAGGACGACTGGGACGACGGGGCCGCCGACGCTCCGCCGGCGGCGATGATCATCGCCGAAACCGAAGCGGCGCTGAAGACAATGACCGTCTCCATGGCGGTGATGGAACTTGGCCGCTCGCAATCTCAAACAATCGTGTTCAGGAACGCCGCCCACGGCGGTTTGTCCGTGGTATATCGCCGCCCGGATGGCAATGTTGGCTGGATCGATCCGGAGCGGACCAAGCCGAACAACGGCGCCGTTTCTGGCCGGCGCTGAAGGACTTCGCCGACGCTTAGCGCTTCCTTGTTTTGTTGATGTTTCACACACCGAGGGGCTAGCGGCGTGAGCGATTATTTCTCATCGATGATGATCGGGGACCTTCTCGATCACGGCTCGATCTCGCCGCGCGTGTCGGCGGCCAGCAAGCGTCAGGTCCTGTCGGTGACGGCGGAGATCGCCGCCCGCTCCTTTGGCCTGAAAGCGCCGCGGGTGTTCGATGCCCTGATCGAGCGCGAAGCGCTCGGCGCGACGGGCGTTGGCCACGGCGTCGCCATACCGCACGCTCAGGTGGAAGGCCTAGACCGCATGCGCGGCGTCTTCCTGCGGCTCAGCCCGCCGGTGGATTTTGGCGCGGTGGACGATGAGCCGGTGGATCTCGTCTTTGCTCTTCTTTGCCCGCCGGACGCCGGATCCGAGCAGCTGCGCGCCTTGGCGCGCATCGCCCGCGCCCTGCGCCTGCCCGAATTGCGCCAGCAACTCAGACAAGCCAGCGGCGCCGACGCCATCCGCGCCCTGCTGGTGCGTGAAATGCGGCCTTCGGCCGCTTAGGCCGGGTCGGACAGATACGCGCCGCGTCCTAGCCGGGCGCGCAAGACCATCGCTCGCAACGCCAGCAGCACCGCATGGCCCACGTGCCAGGCGAGGCGCAGGGCCGACCAAATGATCATCCAGGCCAGGAACGCGAAGGTGAGCAGGACAATCGCCAGCATCATCGGCGTTCGATCATGGCGGGCAGGCAGGGGGGACGCGCCGCCTGTTTCAATGCACGGACACCGGCGCCAGTTCGTGCGCCAGGGCCGCGGCGACCGCGGAATCCTTGTCGCCCATCACCGCCAGACGGGCGCCATCGGCGCGGTGGACCGCGTAAAGCGTCTGCTCGGGCTTCAGATCAAAGCCGCGAATCTGCTCGATCGGCGTGTCGGCCATGATCTCGGCGGCCTTGATCGGCCGGACATAGACCAGATCGGGCGCGCCCAGGGCGGCGAAGGCTTCGGTGGATAAACGAGCAGTGAGCATGACGATCTCCTAACGCTTACTATGACGGCTTGGTTCAGCCGGCCGTCTTGATGGGCACCCGCCGAACCAGGCGCGCGGGCGGCGGCCGCACCGCGTCGATATGCAAAAGGCCGTGTTCCAGGACCGCGCCGCGCACCTCCATGCCGTCGGCCAGTACGAAGCCGCGGACGAATCCCCGCGCCGCGATGCCCCGGTGCAGAAAGGCGCGCTCGCCGGCGGCGGCCGGCTCGGGCTCACGCTTGCCGGTGATGATCAGCTGATTGTCCTCGACGCTGACGTCGAGCTGATCGGCGGTGAATCCCGCCACCGCCAGGGTGATGCGCACCGCGCCTTCGCCGGCGTCCTCGACATTGTAGGGCGGATAGCCTTCGGCGGCGGCCTTGGCGGCCCGTTCGATAAGCGCCCGCGTGTGCTCGAAACCGAGCAGGAACGGGCTGTCGAACAGCGGTGAACGGTTCATCGGAGTCCTTAAGACAAGCGACCCCGCCGAGGGCCGCCCCTCATGAGGCGACGGCTCGCGGCGTAGGGGTTTAAGTGGCGATTGGCGGGGCGAGGTTCAAGCGGGGGGTTCCCCGGACGTGGAAACGGCCGCTCCCTTTAGGGAAGCGGCCGTGTTGGTGAGCTAAGCGGAGTCGAACCACGGCAGCGCCAACGCGTTAGGTTTCCCACACGTCTTCAATCAAGAGCCCAACGTATACACGGCTTTCAATCTCCTCGGCGGCTGCGTCCTCGGACAAATCCAACAACTCGATAAAATGCGCCGACCTTAGGCGGCGGGATTGCTGCTTAGGGTCAATGGAGAGAACGGGAAAGTTAATGGACAGTCGTACTGTGCACCCAGGTCTTGAAATCATATCCCCCCAGATCGATGCGAAAAATGTCGGCGTAACCCGAAGGTCGATCCTAAGGTCATAATCTATGATGTAGGGATAGTTGGCCCCTTCATCTTCGTCCCGATATATCGTCAATAGCCCGGTGAGGCCTGCTATATCCTCAGCAAATCCGTAGGAATTGATGAAGCCTAAACGCGGCGCGTCCTCTAGTGAGAATGCGATCTGTATAGTGTGACCGTTCCAATATTCTGCGGCTTGCCCGAGGTCGTAGCGCCCAGATCGGACGAGCTTTGCCGACGTGGCATTTATAGCAATGGCCTCTCTGGAAAAGAGAAGTCCTGGCTTACCTCCCTTTCCTGGGGGTTCTCGATACTGGCCGTCTATTGGTCGACTCATTCAGTATCTGCCCTTCGCAAGGGCATCGTCACAGTCGGCGGCGTGGCGCGCGTCATCGTGAGGGTGTCATTGGCTAGACGGGATGTAGGCGTAGTTCGGCCCCAGTAAGGTGTTTCCTCAACAAGTCCGCTAGTCTCTGAAGGCGTCTTCGCTCCAGCTGCTCAATCAAATAAGGTAGCGGCGGATGGTTGCTCTGATACGGCGGCGAACCGGGACCAGTGTAGAGCCCTCCACCAGGGCCGCTGTAGAGGCCGCCGCCGGGACCTGTGTACATTCCTCCGCCTGGACCGGTGTACAACCCGCCACCGGGACCGGTGTAAAGACCTCCACCAGGCCCCGTGTACAATCCACCGCCCGGTCCGGTGTACAACCCGCCGCCTGGACCTGTGTACCGCCCGCCCCCAGGTCCGGTATACGCCCCACCGCCCGGACCCGTGTAAAGTCCACCACCCGGACCGGTGTAGAGGCCGCCGCCAGGACCATTATAGCGATCACGCGGCCACATCATCGACCTCCGGGCGTACTAGGGGCTGTCAAGCGGACAGAGACCGCACAATCCGAGGATCGGCACAATACCGCTTCACAGTGCTCTCAGAGAGCCCGAAGTGTTCCGCCATCAGAAGGCGCGTCAAGTATCTTTTGAGGTACCCCGATAGGCTGCCTATCGGGTGGGTCAGAACCTACAACTTGCGAGCGGGGGCGAGACATTTCGAAGTGTTCGGAGCCCTGCCACCACTGGGCCGCGCCCGCACACCCCGTGAGGGACATTTCATTCACGACCGCCCTCGCCGACGCGTGCAAGCTCCCAGTCAAACATTCTGGCCCCGCTTGTTACAGCCAAGGTCAACTGCGGCCGAGTCGCGACAGCCTTGGACTCATGCGATCATGCCGAAGGCATCTTGTGAGTCGGGATTAACAGAGATGGCGACGGCCGCAGAAGAATTGCTCGGACGGCTGCTACCGAATGATTGGCACGTGATCGAAAAGTTGCCCCCAGCCCCAAAGGGATCGGTTGGCTACTTTTCCGTTGGCTATATCGTCGAGCAGCGTGCCACGCGTCGCCGTGGATTTCTCAAGGCTTTGGATTATGCGCGCATCCTAGCGGGGCATGATCCGGCTGCCGTGATGTTGGAACAAACCCGAGCGTTCACGTTCGAGAGGGATTTGCTCCGCGTGTGCAAGGCGCGAAGATTGGACCGCGTGATTGAGGTGATTGACGAGGGCTCAGTCATACCGGAGGGACGGAGCCCAACAGAAGTCGTCCAGTATTTGATCTTCGAACTGGCCGATGGCGATGCGCGTCGTCAGTCGGACGAGGCAAACCGCTATGACATAGCTTGGGGGTTGCGCGCGTTGCATCATGTGGCAACCGGTCTCTCGCAACTCCATGGTCAACAAATCGCTCATCAAGATATGAAGCCGAGAAATGTTCTAACGTTCGGCCCCGCGCTTTCTAAGATCGGCGATCTCGGTAGGGCCGCGTCACAGGGCATCGCTGCCCCGCATGATGGGAGCTTGATCGCTGGAGACCACGCCTACGCGCCGCCGGAAAGCCTCTACGGCTCGCCCCCCACCGAATGGAACGCCCGGCGGTTGGGGTGCGACCAATATCTCTTGGGCAGCCTCATCTCCTCGTTCTTTCTCGGCGCGGCCTTTACGCCTCTGGTGCAGGAGCGGCTCGACCCTTCCCACCGCCGCAGCGCGTGGCGTGGCGATTACGCCGAGGTGCTCCCATATTTGCGGCGAGCGTCCGACGAGGTCGTGGCGATGCTACAGACGGAGATAGGGCCGCACCTACCCGACAAGTTGAGAACCAGACTGGTTACAGCGCTGTCAGAACTGTGCGAGCCCGACTACACTCGGCGTGGTCATCCCGCCGATTTCGGGGTGTCCGCGAACCAATTTTCCCTCCGGCGGTACGTGACGCTCTTCGACTTGCTCGCCCAGCAGGCCCGCGCCATTAAGAAAATGGCCGCGTGAAGCCGTTCGATACAGAGTTTCAGCGGCTGATCGTTCCTCGCTGGCGCTCATTTCGAGAAACGGCGTCCGCAGGGGAACTAGCCAGCGTTCGGTTGACTGGTTCCGGTGAACTCACTGGTCTCGATATCGAAGCGAAAGCCGAGGATTGGCGGCAGCGAAGAGACATCGCTTCTGCAACTACTCTTCTGGAAGCGGCCACAGTCAGCGGCGATACAGCACAGGGTGCAGAGGCGGCCGACTACCTTTTGCGAACAGATGTGACTGCTACGGCCGCCGTGCAGTTCCTCGCACGGGCCGTTGCGAACGGTTTGCCTGGCCGCCCGTCGGATGCTGTGGGCGACCCCAGAGCCCTTATAGGCGCGGCGAAATGGAGGCTGTCGCAGGAACCCCGCGACTCCCTCCTATGGGTGGACCTAGCGCGCTTGTATTCCACAGTCGGCCAGCACAAGCCCTCAATGCACGCGATGGAAGTTGCGCTCGCCCTCGCCCCCAACAATCGCTTCGTCGTTCGTTCGGCCGCGCGCCTCTTCATTCATTCTAATGACCCGGAACGCGCCCATGCGGTTCTTACGGGGGCGCCTGCAACAGCGAGTGACCCCTGGCTGATGGCGTCAGAAATCGCCGTAGCGTCTTTGGCAGAGCATCGGCCACGGTCGTTCAGGGCCGGCCGGCAGGCATTGTCCGATGCAAGACACTCCCCGTGGACCCTATCGGAGCTGGCTGGCGCAGTTGGGACCGAAGAGGCGGGCGCAGGAAGCCTTGGCCAAGCCAAAAAGGCATTTAGACAAAGCCTCATTGATCCAAACGATAACGCGATTGCTCAAGCGGCATGGGCGGCACGAAGATACAGAACCGGGACTGTCGATCAGACATTGATTGCTACCAAGCCCCGGACGTTCGAAGCCGCGACGTGGTCCGCGTACTTCTCTGGCGACTTTCTAAAGTGCTATGAGGAGGCAGAGCGCTGGATGCTTGATGAACCATACTCTCCGAACCCCGCCATCCATGGTAGCTTTATTGCGGTCTCAATCTTGGATGAATACAAAAAAGGCGAGACGCTTGCACTCGCGGGATTGATCGCGAACCCCCGTGATCGGATGCTGAAAAACAATCTCCTTGTTGCACTGGCCTGCCAGGGTCGCACCCAAGAGGCGGGACGATTGTTCAATGAAATAAAATGGGGAGACTTCGATCCCTATGCAAACGGTGCGTTGGGACTGATCGCCTCAAGATCAGGACGGCTCCTCGACGCCTTGGACTATTACCTTGAAGCACTGGCGTGTGCCATCGACACAAACGATATGCCTGCCTGGGGTAGAGCCACCTTTCATTTCTTGAAGGAACTGGCTCTCTGGTCGCCTGAGTCCACGCGGCGGATCAGTGACCTCGCTACAAGGCTGCTTAAGACTCTCACGTTACCCGAATTTCGGCACTATGACGCTAAGCTACGCTCGTTTGTTGATAACCCTCCGCCGCTGCTGGCCCACGTCGCAAGTCACGGAGACAACGACGTCCGCGAGGGGTTGGTAACAACCGTGCTGGAGGCGTTTGAAGAGAAGTTGGCCGACGCGGAAGACCCAAGACGTCGCCGGAGGACAGGCCGCAACTGAGGCCCTTCCTGGCGATTGACTGAGGCCCATCTGACGCCGGAACTCTCATCAATCCCTTGTTTTTACTCGTACTATCTACACCCCGGGAGGAGTGGTGGAGCTAAGCGGAGTCGAACCGCTGACCTCTTGAATGCCATTCAAGCGCTCTACCAGCTGAGCTATAGCCCCGAAGGTTCGGGTTCGGCCAAGGGGCGAAACGCGGCCCGGCGGCGAAGCGGCGGAACCTAGTGCGGTGGCCCGGTGCGATCAAGAGCGGTCAATGATCCTCGGGACCGCCCTCGGCGGGCAGGCCGTCGATCTCGTCTTCGGGGAATTCGTCATCCTCGTCCTCGATGAACGGCACCTCGTCGTCTTCGGCCTCTTCCAGATCGTCCTGCTCGGCGAAGCCCACTCCCAGATCCTCGGTGGGGGCCGGCGGGACGGCGTCGGTCTCCTCGGCGTCCTCGTCGGCGATCAGCGGCGGGTCATCGACCACGGCGTCTAGTTCGGGGGCTTCCTCGGGTTCGGCTTCGAAGCCGTCTTCGACTTCCGGGGCGACGACCGGCTTTTCTTCTTCGGCCTCGTCCTCCGGGACGACGGCGCGGGCGCGAACGCGGCGGTTGCGCAGGGCTTCTTCCGGATCGAATTCCGCGCCGCACTTGGGACACACCGCCGGGCGGCGGCCGAGATCATAGAACTTTGTCGAACAGGTTGGGCAAATCTGTTTCGCGCCCAGTTCGGGATTGGCCAATGCGGCGACCTTTGTCTTTGGCTTGCAGGGGTGGAGTCTTGGGGCTGGCTGAAAGCGGCGGCTCCCTTGCCACGGCCGAGGGCCACTGTCAAAACCAAAGCCCGCCCATTTGGAAGCGCTCGAACGGATGCCACAGAGGGCGAAGGCTAGGCCTGCCGTGACGCATGCCGGCGCGCGGGGCGGCATGACCACCCGGTCCGAGGGCCCCTTGCGTGGTACCGTTCGCGCGCCCGGCGACAAATCGATCTCCCATCGCGCTCTGATCCTGGGGGCCCTGGCGCGCGGCGTGACCAAGATCAGCGGGCTGCTGGAGGCCGACGATGTCCACCGCACCGCCGTCGCCGTCGAGGCCTTTGGGGCGCGAGTGGAGCGGCTAAGCGAGGGTGAGTGGCGCGTGACCGGCGCCGGCGGACTGACCGAGCCGGATCAGGTTATCGACTGCGGCAATGCCGGGACGGGCGTGCGCCTGCTGATGGGGGCGGCGGCGGGGTTCTCGCTGTGCGCCACCTTCACCGGCGATGCTTCCCTGAGGGCCAGACCGATGGAGCGCGTCCTCACCCCGCTGGGGGCCATGGGTGCGCGGTGGATGGGTCGCGAGAGCGGCCGCCTGCCGGTCAGCCTCCGGGGCGGCGGTCTTCGCGCCATCGAATATCGACCGCCCCAGGCCTCGGCCCAGGTGAAATCGGCCGTCCTGCTGGCCGGCCTGAACGCCGAGGGGCAAACCCGCGTCATCGAGCGGGAGGCCACGCGCGATCACACCGAGCGCATGCTGGCCGCGTTCGGCGCCAACGTCACGGTGCACGATCGCCTGGGTGGCCGGGTCGTCGAGCTGGTCGGCGGCCAGGCCTTGACGGGCGCCGCGGTGACCGTGCCGGGCGATCCGTCATCGGCGGCGTTCCCGATCGTGGCCGCACTGATCACCCCCGGCTCGGAGGTGATCGTGGAGAACGTGCTCCTCAATCCCCTGCGCGCCGGCCTCCTGGAGACCTTGCGGGAGATGGGCGCGGATCTGGAAATCCGAAATGAACGCGAGGCGGGCGGCGAGACCCTCGGCGACGTCACCGCCCGCTACTCCTCGCTGACCGGCGTTGTCGTACCGCCCCAGCGGGCGGTCTCGATGATCGACGAATATCCGATCCTTGCCGTGGCGGCCGCCTTCGCCCGAGGAGCCACCGTGATGCGGGGNNGGCGTGAGCATCGAGGAGGAGCCAGAGGGCCTGGTCGTCGCCGGAACCAAGGGCGCCAACCGCGCGGTCGCCGGCGGCGCGACAATCGCCACGCGGGGCGACCACCGCATCGCCATGAGTTTCCTCGTCCTGGGCCTCGCCGCAAGCGAGCCGGTGATGGTGGACGAGGCCGACATGATCGCCACCAGCTTTCCGGGGTTCGCGGCGTTGATGGGCAAGCTCGGCGCCAACATCGAGACGGCCTAGGTGGGCTTCGTGGTCGCCATCGACGGCCCGGCGGCGTCGGGTAAAGGGACCATCGCCGCGCGCCTTGGAGCCGCGCTCGGCCTGCCGGTGCTCGACAGCGGATTGCTCTATCGCGCGGTGGGGGTCGAGGTGCTGCGACGGGCCGGTGACCTGGACGATCCAACGGTGGCGACGGACGCCGCCACCGCCCTGGTGCGGGATCTGGGGCGGGATGTCGACCGGCTGGGGGATCCGGCCCTGCGCACCCGCACGGCCGGCGAGGCCGCGAGCCGGGTGGCCGCTCATCCGGCGGTGCGCGCGGCCCTGGTGGAAAGTCAGCGATCCTTCGCGGCGCGCGAGCCGGGCGCCGTGCTCGACGGACGCGACATAGGCACGGTGATCGTCCCGCACGCCGCCGCCAAACTCTACATTACCGCCTCCGCGCCGACTCGGGCCAAGCGGCGTTGGCGCCAGCTGCTGGAAGCGCCGGAGAGCGACGTCCAGCCCTCGCCGGACTACGAGTCCGTGCTCGCCGACATCCTCGCCCGCGACACCAGAGACGAGATGCGCGCCGCCTCGCCCATGCGGCCGGCGCCCGACGCCATCTTGCTCGACACCACCGATCTCGATATAGACGCGGCCTTCGATGCGGCCCGACGCATCGTCGAGGCGGCGCGAGGCTGAGCCGGGGCGATCCCCGATCCTGCCAATCCCAACGCGCCTGACCGTCGACGAGGCGGGCCCTTCTGACCTTTCGAACATCCACGTCGATCCGACGCCTGATCGCCTGCGCGCTCTGGGCCAAGGACGCAACAAGAGACCTGAAGACATCCATGGCTGACGATATGAGCATGAACCCCTCGCGGGACGATTTTGAAGCCCTCCTCGACGAGAGCATGGGCGGGCGCGATTTCGCCGAAGGCACGGTGGTCAAAGGCCTCGTGGCGGCCATCGAAAAGGACTTCGCCATCATCGACGTCGGTCTCAAGACCGAGGGCCGCATCGCCGTGAAGGAATTTGGCGTCGACGAAGAGGGCAAGCCGACGTTGAAGGTGGGCGACACCGTCGAGGTTTTCCTCGAGCGCATCGAGAACGCCCTGGGCGAAGCGGTGATCAGCCGCGACAAGGCTCGCCGCGAAGAGGCCTGGACGCGCCTCGAAGGCGTGTTCGCCAAGAATGAGCCGGTGACCGGCTCCATCGTCGGACGGGTGAAGGGCGGTTTCACCGTCGATCTCGGCGGCGCCTCGGCCTTCCTGCCCGGATCGCAGGTGGACATTCGCCCGGTCCGCGACGTCGGCCCGCTGATGGGCAAGGAACAGCCCTTCGCCATTCTGAAGATGGACCGCCCACGCGGCAACATCGTCGTCTCGCGCCGCGCCATTCTGGAAGAGGCCCG
>PMOM01000158.1:10728-10974 GCA_003161535.1 Caulobacteraceae bacterium
GTCACCGACATGAGCTGGAAGCGCGTCTCCCATCCCAGCCAGGTGCTGGCGGTGGGCGATACGGTCAAGGTCCAGATCGTCAAGATCAATCCCGAGACCCAGCGCATCAGCCTGGGCATGAAACAGCTTCAGTCCGATCCCTGGGACGGCGTCGAAGCGAAGTATCCGCCGGGGGCCAAGTTCAGCGGCCGGATCACCAACATCACCGACTCCGGCGCCTTCGTGGAGCTGGAAGCCGGCGTCGAG
>PMOM01000094.1:0-140 GCA_003161535.1 Caulobacteraceae bacterium
TCCACGGTGCAGAACTGGTATCCCGGCGACGCGCAGGGCCGCGGCGGCATCTACAACTTCGTCACCAAGCGCGCCGATTGCCGGGGAGACCGGGCCAAGGTGAGCTGGACGCAGGTGGAGACCGGCTCGGCGATCACCTG
>PMOM01000094.1:185-5313 GCA_003161535.1 Caulobacteraceae bacterium
GCACCAAGATGATCCATCTGGGCGCCAACACCCGCTCGCGGATCATTTCGAAGGGCATCTCCGCCGGCCACTCGTCCAACACCTATCGCGGCCTGGTCTCGGCCCATCCCAAGGCCAAGGGCGCGCGCAATTTCACCCAGTGCGACTCGCTTCTGATCGGCAAATCCTGCGCCGCCCACACCACCCCCTACATCGAGGCGCGCAACGCCTCGGCCAAGTTCGAGCACGAGGCCACCACCACGAGGCTTTCCGACGACCAGCTGTTCTACGCCATGCAGCGCGGCCTTTCGCAGGAGGAAGCGGTGCAGCTTCTGGTCAACGGCTTCGTCAAGGAAGTGCTGCAGGAACTGCCCATGGAGTTCGCCGTCGAGGCGCAGAAGCTGGTGGCGATTTCGCTGGAGGGGAGCGTGGGATGACCTTCGAGCTGGAACTCAAGTCTGCACACAGTCATTGCCTACGTCACAAAGCGGAAATCGCTCGCAGCAAAACTTGCGGGTGTTTCCATTGCAAGTCGACCTTTCCGCCCTCGAAGATCACCGTTTGGCTTGAGGAGGAAGAAACCGCCTTGTGCCCCAACTGCATGATCGACTCAGTCATCGGCGATGCTTCTGGCTATCCGGTCGCTGACGAAATGTTTCTCAGCGAGATGCACCAATTTTTCTTTCAGAGAACAATGGCTTGGGAAGACTTTGAGCGGCTGAGTCATGACTCTTGAGGCCATTGATCACGTGCAGCTGGCCATCCCCAGCGGCGGCGAAGAGAAGGCGCGAGCCTTCTATGGCGCGCTTCTGGGCCTCCGCGAGCGGCCCAAGCCCGCCGCGCTCGCCGGTCGCGGCGGCTGCTGGTTCGAAGGCGGCGCCTTGAAGGTGCATTGCGGCGTCGAAGAACCCTTCCGACCCGCGCATAAGGCCCACATCGCTTTTCGCGTCGACAACGTGCGCACCCTCGCCGCCCGCGCAACGCGGGAAGGCTTCGAGGTGGTGGATGACGACGAACTCCCCGGCCACGAGCGGGTGTTCATCTTCGATCCCTTCGGCAATCGGCTGGAGTTCCTGCGCCCCGTGATTGAAGCGAAATGAAACCAATGCTTTCCATTAAGAATCTGCACGTTTCGGTGGACGGCAAGTCGATCCTCGATGGCCTGACGCTCGACATCGCGGCCGGTGAAATTCACGCAGTGATGGGACCCAACGGGGCGGGCAAATCGACGCTCTCCTACGCCCTGGCCGGACGGCCGGGCTATGAGGTGACCGCGGGATCGGTGACCCTGGACGGCGAGGACCTGCTTGGCCTGGAGCCCAATGAACGCGCCGCGCGCGGCCTCTTCCTGTCGTTCCAGTATCCCACCGAGATCCCGGGCGTCCCGGCCCTGACCTTCGTTCGCACCGCCCTCAACGCCCAGCACAAGGCGCGGGGCGAGGCAGAGGTCTCGGCGCCGGACTTCCTGCGCCTGGTGCGCGGCAAGGCCAAGGCGCTGAAGATAGATTTCGACATGCTCAAGCGAGGCCTCAACGTCGGCTTTTCCGGCGGCGAAAAGAAACGCATGGAAATCCTTCAAATGTCTGTGCTTTCTCCGCGGCTAGCGATCCTCGACGAGACCGATTCCGGCTTGGACATCGACGCCCTGCGTATCGTCGCCGAGGGGGTCAACGCCATGCGCTCGGCCGACCGCGCCATGCTGGTGATCACCCACTATCAACGCCTGCTCGACCACATCCGGCCCGATCGCGTGCACGTCCTGGCGGGAGGGCGGATCGTCGCCTCCGGCGGCCCCGAACTGGCCCACGATCTGGAGCGCGAAGGCTACGACAAATACGCGAGCCTCGCCGCATGAGCCTGGCGCGCGCCATCGAAACCGGCGACCTGACCCAGCTGCCGTCGCGGCGCGACGAGGACTGGCGGTGGACCGACCTGCGCGGTCTGGTTCGCGTTCTGCCCGCGCCGTCACCGGCGGCGGTTGCGAGCCCTCCCGCCGGGCCATTCGCCAGCCTGGACGCGACCCAGATCACCGTCGTCAACGGACGTGGACCCGGGCGGCTGATCACGGCGGCGGGAACGCGGCAAACCGTGACGCTGAACTTCGTCGCCACCCAGCAAGCAGGCTCGCACGCGGCGCGGCTGGCCATCGAGGTGCAGGAGGGCGCGGATCTCGTTCTGCTGGAAAGCTATGAAGGCCAGGGCGCCGACTATGTGGTCCAGGCCGACCTGAACATCACCCTTGGGCGCGGCGCGCGCCTTGAGCGGATCGTCATCGCCGATGATTCACCGGACGCCGTCTCGGTCTCGGCGGCCCATGTGGTGCTGGGCGAGCATGCGACCTTCGCCCAGACCGTGCTGGCCAGCGGCGCCAAACGCCAGCGCCTGGAAACCCGCGTTAGCCATCCAGGCGGCGGCGCCTCCGCGCGGCTCGACGGACTTTATCTGCTGGGCGACCGCCGCCACGCCGATATCACCACCGTGGTCACCCACGCGGGCGTCGACGGCGCCACCGACCAGCTGGTCAAGGGCGTGGTGCGCGACCAGGCGCGCGGCGTCTTCCAGGGCCGCATCGTGGTCTCGCCCGGCGCCGACAAGACCGATGCGAGGATGGGCCACCACGCGCTCATCCTTTCGGACAAGGCCGAGGTCGACGCCAAGCCGGAACTGGAAATCTATGCCGACGACGTCGTGTGCGCGCACGGCAACACGGTGGGGGCCCTGGACGAGGAGGCGCTGTTCTACGCCAAGGCGCGCGGGATCGCGGACGCCGAGGCGCGCGCCATGCTCACCCAGGCCTTTCTGGACCAAGTGGTCGATCGGATCGGTCATGACGGCGCCCGCGAAATCGCCCGAGCCTGGGTCGCCAGGCAGCTTGGAGCGGCCAGGTGAGCTTCGACGTCCAGGCCGCCCGCGCCCAGTTTCCCATCCTCGGCCGCGAGGTGAACGGCAAGCCGCTGATCTATCTGGACAGCGCCGCCTCGGCGCAGAAACCGTCCGTGGTCATGGAGGCGATGAAGCGGGCGAGCGAGACCTCCTACGCCAACGTGCACCGCGGCCTGCACACCTTGGCCAATGAAGCCACCGAAGCCTATGAGGTCGCGCGCGAGACGGTGAGGGGCTTTCTCAATGCCGGCGCCGCTTCGGAGATCGTTTTCACCAAGGGCGCCACCGAGGCGATCAATCTGGTTGCCTCATCCTTTGGCCGCTCGCTGGCGGCCGGCGACGAGATCGTGCTCTCGCAGATGGAGCACCACGCCAATATCGTTCCCTGGCACTTCCTGCGCGAGCGGAGCGGCGTCGTGTTGCGTTTCGTCCCGGTCACCGACGACGGTCGCCTGGACATGGACGCCTTTCGCGCCCTGCTGGGGCCATCCACCCGCATGGTGGCGATCAGCCACATGTCCAATGTCCTGGGCACGGTCAATCCGGTCGGCGAGATCATCGCCGCGGCCCATGCGGCCGGCGCGCTGGCGCTTATCGACGGCGCCCAGGCGGTGGTTCATCAAAGCGTCGACGTGCGGGCGCTGGATGCGGATTTCTACGTCTTTTCGGGGCACAAGCTTTACGGACCAACCGGCATCGGCGCGCTCTACGGCAAGGCCGAGCTGCTGGCTGGCCTGCCGCCCTATCAAGGCGGCGGCGAGATGATCGAGACGGTGACGCTTGAGTCGGTCACCTACGGCGACCCACCCTATCGCTTCGAAGCCGGTACGCCGCCGATCCTGGAAGCGGTCGGCCTGGCCGCGGCCATCGACTGGCTGACGAGCCTCGATCGCGAGGCGGTCGCCGCCCACGAGCATGCACTCTATGCGCGGGTGAAGGAGCGTCTCAACGGCGCCAACTGGCTGACCGAGATCGGCGCGGCGCCTGGCAAGGGCGCCATTTTCGCCTTCAACATGGCCGGCGCCCACGCCCACGATGTGGCCCAGATTCTCGACCGTTACGGCGTGGCCGTGCGGGCCGGAACCCACTGCGCCGAGCCGCTGATGCGGCGTTTTGGCGTGACATCGAGCGCGCGCGCCTCGTTCGGCCTATATAATACCCTCGAGGAGGCGGACGCCTTCGTCGACGCCCTGACCCAAACGCGGACCTTCTTTGCCTGATGGACGACGCCAGCCCCCCCACCGATCAGACGGCCTCGGCCATTCCGCCGGCCGAACTCGACGCGCTCACCGACAAGCTCGTCGAAAAGCTCAAGAGCGTGTTCGATCCGGAAATCCCGGTCGACATCTATGAACTGGGCCTGATCTACAAGGTCGATGTCTCCGACGAAAAGGCGGTGGCCATCGACATGACCCTGACCGCTCCGGGCTGCCCCGTGGCCGGCGAGATGCCCGGCTGGGTGCGCGACGCGGTGCTGACCATCCCCGAAGTCACCGCCTGCGCGGTGAACCTGGTCTTCGAGCCGCCGTGGGACCCTTCGTTGATGTCCGACGAAGCCAAGCTCGAACTGAACATGTTCTAAACCGATGGAAACCAGCCTCGAACCCCGCGCCCGGCGGCCGCGCCCCAAGGTCGTCACCCTCTCCGACGCCGCGGCCGAGCGCGTCCAGGAGATCATGGCGCGCGCGGAAAAGCCCTATGCCGGCCTGCGGGTGGGCGTGAAGAACGGCGGCTGCGCCGGCCAGGAATACACCCTCGAATACGCCACCGCCGCCGAGCCTCTGGACGAGGTGGTGGAAGACAAGGGCGTCACCATCCTCATCGATCCCAAGGCGGTNNGTGACCCGGCTTTCGTCGAAATTCGTCTTCCGCAACCCCAACCAGACCGACGCCTGCGGCTGCGGCGAGAGCGTGACGATCCAGCCGGCGACGGAGTCTAGCGCCCGGTGAAATTCGCCGGGCGTTTCTGCAGGAACGCCTGCACGCCCTCGATGAAGTCGGCGGTCCTGCCCGCCACGGCCTGAGTTTCGCGCTCGGCGGTGAGCTGCTGCAGCCATTCGGCATCCAGGCTGCGCCACATCAGATTGCGGATCAGTCCCAGCGCCTTGGGGCCGTGAGCCAGTTCCGTGGCCAGCTTGGTCGCCTCGGCCATCAGCTCGGCGTCGGGCACGCAGCGATTGATCAGGCCCCAGTCGAGGGCCTTGGCGGCAGGGAGGCGCTCGCCCAGCAGGGTCATCTCCATGGCCCGGGCGCGGCCGATCAGGCG
>PMOM01000266.1 GCA_003161535.1 Caulobacteraceae bacterium
CGGCGCCCGCTCGAACCACACCTTGGCCCAGAAGGTGGCGCGTACGCCCTTGCGGATGTTGGGAATGCCGATGAGAAAGGTCCAGGCGCCGGCCGGGATGGGCCCAGGCAGGTAGGAGGGGGTGGCGTCCTCCGCCGAAAGGGTGACCAGGGTCCGTTCGCCGCCGCTCCAGCCGCGGAAGCGTTGTGGATCGAGGAGGCCCAGATCGAGAGTCGTGCGGTGAGCGCGGTCGTAGTCGAAGGCGACCGTCAGGCGGGTCACCCCGGCGGGTGCGTCGAACGGAATCCCGCGATAGGTTTCGTGGTCGGTGTCGGTGATTATCCCTTCGAGAATCAGGTCCGCGGGCGCTTGCGCCGGTTCTGGCATCCGTCGAGGCTCCTTGGCGTGGTCCCAAAGTTGAAACCAAGGGACCTTTGTTGGGATGCTATGCTGAGTTCGCCAACCGGGCATAGTGCTTGCCGCGACATCGCCAAGGAGCCTCGATGAATCTCGCGCCAATGATCCTGCTTATTGCTTGGGCCGGGGCGGATGGGCCGCCGGCGCGGCCACCGGCCTCGATCTGCAATGGAATGACGATTGAGCTGGCTGACGTCAGCATCGACAACGCCGGCGCGACCGTCGCCCTGGCGGCGCAGCTCCATTCGGGCGATTGCGCCATCCTGCCCAACCTGCCGGCGGGCGCCTATGCCATCCATTTTACCGAGCGCGGCAGGCAGCAATCGGCTCTGTGCGTCCAAGGCGTGTCCCTGAGACCCGGCAAGACGATCAAGATCGCTCCCGACGATGACGCCAGGTGCGTCTTTTAGACCGCTCAGGGCAGATCGATCGTCACCGTGCCGGGACCGTCCAGATGAAGGGCGCCGGAGCTCCAAATCAGTCGCCGGCCGCCAATGCGCGCAGCGCCTGGGGTTGTCGTGAAAGGCCAAGCAAAGAGGTAACCTCCGGGCGGCCGCGCATCGCCGCTGATGCGCAGGATGAGCTTGCGTCCCCGGGTCTTGGCCGCCCAGGTCAATCGTCCATAGGGCGTGCGCAGGTCCCCAATTCCGACGCCGGATCCCGAGAACCAGCTCGGCGGCAGCCCGGCGCCCAATACCAGAGCGGCGTCGCTCTCGCGCTCAAAGGCGAACATGTCGAGGACGGATCGAACATAGTCGGAGGCCACCCAGGCGTGCGGCATGTCGCCGATGAAGCGCGGCTTGCGCTTTTCGCGTCCGACCACTTCGGCCCAGCCGTTCCAAGCCAGCGGTCGGCGATCGGCGAGGAAGAAATCGAGCAAGGCATCGGCTCGATCCCGTCGGCCAAGCCTGACGAAGGCGCCAATCGCCCGCAGTTCATAGGGAGTATATGCGTCCCAACCTGCACTTCCGTCCCTGCGCTGAGTGAACTCTCGCCAATAACGTTCGAAGGTGTGATCGAGGAGGTCCTTGGGCAGATCCTGGCTGTCGCCACCGGGGCTGAGCGCGATAGTGGTGGACGTGGCGTCAAAGTCGCCCAGGTCCGCGGCGCCCGGTATGAAGTCAATGCCATGCGCCATGGCGGAGGCCTGCAATGAGGCATGCAGATCGCCACGGAACTCGTCTCGCGCGCGAGTCAGTCGAGCTTGATCACCCTCAATGCCGAGCGTCCGGGCGATGAATACCGCGTCGTGGTAACCGCGCAGGGCCCAAAAATCATCCCAATAGGAATAGGCCGGCTTGTTCGAATAGCCTTCGTGGCTGATCGACGGCGATACCAGGCCGTAGAGCATCCGGCGCTCTGGGCTTTGATTGGCGCTGGATTGCTCGGCGAGGCGCAGGGCGTCGAGGTGACCCGCCGCCGCCCGCACATGTGGCCACATCTGGCGCAACAGCACCATGTCGCCGGTGTAGCGATAAACTTCGGCCGCCAGGAAGATCAGCTCACCGTCGCTGTCGTTCTCCGGGGTCGGATCGGCGCCGCGGGCATCGATGCAGCAGGGTATCCTGCCGTCGGCGAACTGATGGGGCGCGTACCAGCGCAGATAGTCCGCAGCGACGTCGGCGGCGCCTAGGCGCATCAGAGCCTCGGAAATCATCGACCCGTCCCGGATCCAGGATCGATCGTAGGACCTTGTTCCCGGCCGCAGCATGGGTCCATCGCGGGACATCAACATATAGGCCAGCGAGGTCTTCAGGGTGTTCACGACGGGCCGCCCCGCCATCGGCACGGCGAAGGCCACACGACCTAGGCGCGCCCTCCAGGCGCGCGCGACAAGCGCCTGCTTCCGCTCCAGCCAGACTTCGGCGTCTGCGGAGACCGGCAGGCTCGCCTCTCCGGCGAGCGGCGCGACCCAACCCACGGACGCGGCGCCCCTCGCGGGCAGGGCCAGATGATAGATCAGGGCGCCGCTGGCAGTTCCATGGTCGTCGCGGGCTTCAGCCGCCACGCTCTTCGATGACAGAAGGATCGCCGGGACGAAGCCCGCCTCCAAGGCGGAGGCATCGAATTGGTCCGGCCGGCGCAGGGGCCAGATCGCGGTTTGGCCGTTCACCACAACGCGGCCGCCATCGAAAGCCAGGGTCTCGATGGGACTGAAGCCTCCCGTGGTGTTCAAGAACTGTTCCGGCCCGTTGACCTGAATTGGGCGAATGGCCAGGGCCAGGGTAAGGGTTCGCGGCTGATCCGTGAGGTTGCGGATCTCGTATCGCCCGACCAACTGCGACTGCCTGGCGTCACCGATGGCGAAGGCAGTGACCCGCAATTGCCAGCCTGGACCGCGCCAAGTGATAGTCGGAATCGGCAAGTAACCGTCCTGCAGCGACTGGGTGAGCGCAACGTCGGCCCAGGTGACCAGGCGGCCGGCGTCGATGACGAAGGGTTCGACGGAGGCGCCGCCCTTGGCCAGCTCGATCGCGCCGTCTTCGGAGATCAGGCCGCCGCGGCCTCCGCCGTCAGTCCCGACGAGGGTCCAATAGGGTTGTTCCCCAACGAAGGCGCGCGGATAGAGTCCGCGTCGGACTTGCTTGGCCGCGGTCGCGAAAAAAGCGTTGGGCGCCGCGCCAGAAGCGAGCGGCTCCAACCTTGCCTGGACGCCAGAGCTCATGGCCGCCGACAGGATGAAGACTCCGGCCGCCAAAGGATGCAGCCGCCTCATTCAGGGCGGCTGAGTCGATGCGGACGGCTTGGCCGGCGGCTTGGCGTTCTGCGGGATCATCCGGCGCAAGGCTTCTCCCAGAGCGGCGCGCTGCGGAGCAGGAAGACCGGCGGCGAAGTCGAGAACGCCGTCTTCCACCGTCGCCCGCGATTCCTCATTGAGTCGCCGCGCCTGGGCGAGCTTCTGCTTGGCGACGGCCGCGTTGAACTGCGCATTGGCCAGGGAGCCCCATACTTCAAGGCGCAAGGCGCGAGCTTGTCGGTTCGCCGGTCGCGCGGCCCGGCCCTCGGCCCGAAGCAGGCCTAGGAAGGCCGCCCTGTGCGTGGCGTCGAGACTCATGGCCGCCCGGCGCATGACCGGCTGGGGCAGAGGACGAACCCCCTCGGCGCGGGGAGTGAAAGCGATGACCGCGGCGGCGGTGGCGAGCAGGAAGACATTGAGCGCCAGCGAAGCGATCAGAGCGATGGAGATCGTCGATGGGCGCATCACCCCTCCGTCAGATCTGGCGGGTCGCGTAGCAGCCTGAGCGCTTCGTCGCCGGCATCGGCGTTGACCGCCAGTCGCACGCTCGCCAGGGCGGGTGCGCCCACGGTCGCTCCGGTCGCCAGGCCCGCCGCGCAGGCCGCCGCCATGGTCGCCCCGATCGCCGCGCCGGCGAGCCAGCGCCATGCGAGGCTGAAGGCGCGCGCGCTCGGCGCGGCCAGAATAATGCGCTCGCGCAAGGCTCGGCTGGGGACGGGGAGGGGAGCTGTGACGTTCAATATTCGATCAAGCCTCGCCGCTTGGGCCAGCAGGGCCTCGGCCGATGCTGGTGCGCTCGCCGCCAGGTGGAGCGCGGCTTCACGTTCGGCGGGCGGCCAGCGGCCGAGATCGGCTCCAAACGCCCAGGCGAGTTGTTCGAATCGGTTGAGGTTCATCGAGCGCCTCCGAGGCGTTTCAATCGTCCACCGCCAGGTCCGCGAGGTTGGCGCGCAGAGTGCGGCGCGCTCGCGAAAGCAGGCTCTCCAGGGCCTCGACGCTCACCCCCATTGCCTGGGCGGCTTCGATATTGCCCAACTCCTGGTAGTGACAAAGCACAATCGCCTCCTTTTGCCTCGGCGGAAGGCCGGCAAGCGAGGCTGACACCCGCCGGCCGACGTCCTGTGCATGCAGGTTCCGGTCGGGGCCGGGGCCTTCGTCGACCTGGTCGGGTGGCGGCTCGCCAGTCATGCGTCGTCGCCGGCGCAATCGGTCGTAGCAAAGGTTGAGCGCCACCTTGTGCAACCAAGTATCGAAACTGGCCGCCCCCGGCCGCCAATGGCGGGAGAATTTCCAGACCTTGATGAATGTTTCCTGCGCGACATCTTCGGCATCGACGCTGTCGCCCAGCATGCGGCGGGCGAGCCCCAGCAGGCGTGGAAGCTTGCTGTTGACCAAGGTGCGAATAGCCGCCTGGTCCCCTCGTCCAGCCAGGAGGACGAGTTGGTCGTCCGCTTCGGCGCCAGGCGATTTCAACCTTCACCTCGCTCAAGCGTCGCACTCCGTCCGCATTGTGACCGCGCGCTCGTCAGCGCCCGGCCGCCCAACTCCCGTCTCCGATTGAACGGTCGATCGGTATGTTTCCGTCGCATTAGGGAGCGACCAGTTCTCGAAAGGCGCGGTGTGCGGCCTTGCGGGCGGCGGCGACCTTTCGTTTCAGGGCCGCAAATCCGCGCGCGGCCCCCGCCTTGGCAAGCAAGGCTCGCAGGGCCGGCGGTTCGTAGGCGGGATCGGCGCCATCTTCCAAGGCGATCTTCAGAAGCTGCGAGAGCGATTGCTGCAGGCGCCACGCCTGGTCCACTGCCTGCAAGGCCGCGCGCCGTCCCGGTTCGGCCGCCATCAGAGCGGCGAGCGCATCGCTGGTGTTCGGGCGCAGCGGCCCGCCGTCTTGGCCTCCGATCAGCTGGAGGTATTGGGCGCAAAACTCAATGTCCACCAGACCACCATCACTCAGCTTCATGTCCCAAAAACCCAGAGGTGGGCGTTCGGCCGCCATGAGGGCGCGCATGTCGAGCACATCCTTGGCCGTGCGCGAGGGGTCTCGCGGGCGCCGAAGCGCCGTTTCGATCGCCGTCTCGGCTTTAAGCGCGAACGCAGGCGAAGTGGCCCAGACCACCCGGGCGCGGGTCAAGGCCAACGACTCCCACGTCTCGGCCGTCCCGGCGTAGTAAGACTCGAAGGCGGCCAAACTGACCGCGACGGGCCCCTTGGTCCCCGACGGCCGCAGTTGCAAATCGACTTGATAGAGCTCTCCCTGCGTTGTCGGCGCCGAGAGCGCGGCGACCAGCCGCTGGGTGAACCGGGCGTAAAAGGTCTCGGCGCTCCACGACTTTAGGCTCGACGTCGTGTCGGCCGACGCCGGCTGATAGAGGGTCATCAGGTCGAGATCAGACCTGGCGGTCATCTCCCGTGAGCCGCACTTGCCCAAGGCGATAACGGCGACTTCGCCCTCCAGGGCGCCGGCCATCCGTTCGATTTCTTCCAGGGAGACCGCGGCCAGTCCGCTGATCAGGCCGTCGGCCAGTTCGGCGAAGGCCAGACCCGCCGCCGGCGCGCTGGCCACACCCGCCAGCACCTGGACGCCGATGCGAAAACCGCTCTCCGCATACAGTCGCCTGGCCGTATCCATGGCGGCCTCGAAGCCGCCTGCGGCCCTCAACTGCGCGGGGATTTCGCGCGGGGCGTCGATGGCGCCAAAGAAGCTGGAATCCAGAAGGGCGTCGAGGGCGACCGGCCGTCGCGCCAAGGTTCGCGCGAACTGCGGTGCGAACGCCATGACCCGGACCACCAGTTCCAGCAGCCGTGGCTGGGCCAAGAACATCGATTGCACCTGAACACCCGCGGACAAGGCGCCAAAGAAGTCGGCGAAACGGGTGAAGGCGGCGTCCGGCGACCCCGTCGCCGCGGCCGCGTCCAGCAATCGCGGCGCCAGCCGGGTCAAAAGCTCCCTGCCCCGTTCGGTGCGGGTGGCGCCGATACTGCCGTGGTGCCACCGCCGAATGGTTCCAGACACTTCGGCCGACCGCGAAAAGCCCATCCGCCGAAGCGTGGACAGGGTTTCGGCGTCGTCTTCGACTCCCGTGAAGATCAGGCTGCCAAAGCGGGAAGACAGCGCTTCTTCTCCGGCGAACAAATCACCATAGCGGCGATTGACGCCCCTCAGCAGCCGGCCCACGGCGGCGTCGAAGGAGCCCAGCCGGTCATATCCCGCCAGCGCCGCTATGGCGCGCCGATCGGGGTCACTCTGCGGCAGGCGGTGGGTTTGTTCGTCGTTGACCATTTGCGCGCGGTGTTCCAGCGCGCGCAGCGTGCGATAGGCGGCGGCCATGTCCTTGGCCGCTTCAGGCGTAATCTGGGCGGCCCCGGCCAGGGCGTCCAGGGCGTCCAAAGTGCGAGCCGAGCGAAGGCCGCTTTGGCGCCCGCCCAGGATCAATTGCTGGGTCTGGACATAAAACTCGATCTCACGAATGCCTCCGCGACCGAGCTTGAGATCGGCGCCCCGTGCGGTGAGCCGGTCATCGACCTTGTGAATATGGATCTGGCGCTTGATCGAGTGGATGTCGGCGATGGCGGCGAAGTCGAGATTGCGCCGCCAGATGAAGGGTCGCAACTCATCCAGGAAAGCCATGCCGCGTGGTAAATCCCCGCCGGCGGCGCGCGCCTTGATGAACGCGGCCCGCTCCCAGTTTTGCCCGACGCTTTCATAGTAGGTGAATGCCGCCGACACGGACACGGCCGATGGCGTCGATGACGGGTCTGGCCGCAGGCGAAGATCGACACGAAACACATAGCCGTCGACGGTGCGCTGTTGCAGGAGTTCGGCCACGCGGTCCGTGAATCGGGCGGCGAAGGGCGCCGGCTCGACGCCCGGCGCCAGCGGCATGGCGTCCGCCTCGTAGAAGACCGAAATGTC
>PMOM01000152.1:0-1648 GCA_003161535.1 Caulobacteraceae bacterium
TCGCCGATCACCCCGCCGCCGAAGTGCGCGAAGACCATCAGCGGCGCGGCGGGATCCTGACCGGCGACGCGATAGGCGCGCGCGTTGATTGGTCCGGCGTGGCCCGGCACGGTGAGGGCTTCCACCCGCACGCCGCCTTCGAGCCTGCCGGCCACGGGCGCGAGGCTGAGCGCGGCGCCAAGCCGCGCCTGGGCCGGCGTGACCGCGGAGATCGGCGGGGCCCCTCTGGCCTGGCTGGCCAGGAACTGCAGGCGCGGATCGAGCGTGCGCCCATCCACATAGACCACGCCGCCCCCCGAGAGGGCCCGCAGCACCGGCCTTGGCACGGAAAGCAATGCGCGCAACCCCTGGCGGCGCAGGCTGGGATCAAGCATCGGCGCCGCTTGGCTCGAAGCGCGGCAGCGACGGCAATCCTCCGACGATCAGGCGCACCACGAAGTCGGTGGCCGCCTCGGCGTCTACGGGCCTTCGCTCCATCATCTTGTCGCCGATTTCCCGGGCCACGGCGATGCAGCTGGCGGTCAGAAAGTCGAGATCGACCTTACCGGCCAGATCGCGATCCATGATGCCGGCGAATACCCTTCGCACCTCCTCGAACACGGCGAGAATTTCCGGGGTGTTGCGCGCGTGGGGCAAGGGCTCGCCGCCGGGGCCGCCCGCCAGCCAAGTCTCCCGTTCTCCGGCCAGGAAGTCGAAATAGGCCGCCACGGCGGCGCGCAGATAGGATTCGAAGTCCGTCGCCTTGGCCGATTGGGCCCGCAGGATCGGTTTGAAACGCCGCGCGCCATCGTCGGCGAGGGCGGCGAACACCTCCTCCTTGGATCGGTAATAGTTGTAGAAGGCGCCCACCGACAGGCTGGTGCGGCGGATGATGTCGCGCACCGTGGCCGTCTCGAATCCCAGCTCGCCGAACACCTGGCGCGCGGCGTCGAGGATCGCCTGGCGGTTGGCCGCCTTGGTCTGCTCGCGCTTGCCCGGGGAGATGTAGAGAACCTGCGACATGCTCACTTGGGGAGACGCCTCGCGTTAAGAACGGACAGGATCGGACAGGCGCCTGGCGAAGTCTAGCCGTATCGCCGCCCGCGCCGGCTTACACCGTCCGTTTGGCGCGGTCCTCATCGTTGGCGCCACGGATCATCGCCTTGACCTGCGCCCAGCGTTCGTCGTCCCACTCGCGCAGCCTGGCGAAGCCGCCGCCGCCGGCGTTCCACGCTCCGCCGTCGATGGCGATGGTCTGACCGTTCACATAGGCCGACAGCGGGTGAAGCAGATAGATGGCGAGGTTGGCCAACTCGCGCATCTCGCCGACCCGGCCCATGGGGTTGCCGCTCATCTGGCTGTAGGCGCCTTCCCCGGCGCCGGGATTGAGTCTGGCCGTCATCCCCTCGGTGGGGAAGGGTCCTGGCGCGATGGCGTTGAAGCGGATGCCCTTGGGGCCCCATTCCACGGCCAGCGACTGGGTCATCACATTGAGGCCGGCCTTGGACATCGCCGAAGGCACCGTGAACGGTCCCCCGCTCCACACCCAGGTGGTCAAAATCGAGACCACCGAAGCTTTCGCGCCCTCGGCGATCCAGCGCTTGCCGCAGTCCAGGGTGACGAAAAACGAGCCGCGAAAGACGATATTGGCGATGGCGTCGAAGGCGCG
>PMOM01000152.1:1669-5443 GCA_003161535.1 Caulobacteraceae bacterium
ACCTGGTCGAGCATGTCGTGGATGGCTTCGGGGACGCGGATGTCGCAGGCGATGCCGACAACCTTGCCGCCGTGGGCGTCCATCAGCTCCTTGGCGGCGTCGTCCAGCACGCCGCCCCGGCGACCGCAGATATAGACCGTCGCGCCAAGCATCAAACAGGCCTCGGCCATGGCCTTGCCAAGCCCGGTGCCGCCGCCGGTGATCAGAACGCGCTGCGAGGTCATCGCGCCGGGCTTGAACATCAGATCGTCGGGCGTCATGGCGAAGGCCTCCATCGGTTGCCGCTCAACATCGGCGACGTTCCGCGGGGCGGGTCAAGGCCCAGAGAGCCGATTGGCCAAGGCCATGGCGGCGGCGGGCGCGCGCAGCTTGCCGGCGCTGATGAAGAAGGCGAACACATCGCGCTTGGCGCTGGCCGGCGCATGCGTCGCATCGACCGGGCGCAGATCTTGCGGAACGCCGCCGCCCGCGTAAGCCGAGAGCCGCCGCGCCCAGGCGTCCAGATCGGCGGGCGAATAGCCGGTCTCGATAGGGTCCGCGCCCTTCATCAGCCTGGCGTAGACAAAATCAGCGGTGACATCGCAGATCATCGGGTAGTCCGGGCTTTCCGAAAGGCAGATGGCCACGCCCCGCTCGCGACACCGCGCGACAAAGTCTGGGTCGGCGAAGCTGGCGTTCCTTACCTCCACGCAATGGCGAAGGGGCAGGCCGGCGAGCTTTGGCGGCAGCAGCGAGAGGAAGGCGGCGAAGTCCGTCCGGTCATAGCGCTTGGTGGCCATGAACTGCCAAAGGATGGGGCCCAGGCGGGCGCCCAATTCCTCGATGCCCTGGCCGAAGAAGCGCTCCATCGCCTCCCCGGCGTCGGCCAGCACGCGGCGGTTGGTGCACACCCGCGACGCCTTGACGGTGAAGATGAAATTTTCGGGGGTCGCAGCCGCCCATTTGGCGAAGCTCTCGGGCTTCTGCAGCGAGTGATAGGTGGCGTTGATCTCGATGGCGCCCAGGCGCCCGCTCGCATAGGCAAGTTCATCGGCCTGCCGCAGCCCTTGCGGGTAAAAGACGCCCCGCCAGGGGGGAAACGTCCAACCGCCTATGCCGGCGCGAATGCTTCCCGCCATGCCGGCGCCCCTATGCTGATGAATATCCGCGTCTGAAGGAAGTTTAACTTGAATCTAACCCAGGGTCAGGCCCGAGGGTGACATTGTTAACCGAACACCGTTAAGAAGGCCCCTTTTTCGGGGACGGCCGCACGCACCTATGTTTTCCGTGAGACGCTTGGCGTCCCTCTTCGCGCTCGCCGCGCCGCTGTGCGCCTGCGCCGTCGCCCCTCATCGGGCGCCGGACGTGCGCCTGCCCGCCCACTATGAGGGGCCGGCCACGGCCGCCGTGCTGGCGCCGCAGGACCTCGATCGCTGGTGGCTGCTCTTCCACGATCCGGCGCTGAACGCCCTTGAGGACGAAGCCTTCCGCACGGGCCCCGACGCGCGCACCGCCGCGGCGCGGGTGATGGAGGCCCAGGCGACGCGCAACAGCCAAATCGCCCAGACCCTGCCCACCGGTCACATCGCCGCCAACGCGAGCCGGCAGACCGCCACCAATATCGGCGGAGCCTCCAATTCGCTGTTTCCCATCGGCGGGGTCACCGAAACCGAGACCGCGAACTTCAACGTTTCCTGGGAACTGGATCTGTTCGGCCGGCTCGCCCAGGCGCGCAAGGTGGCGAAAGCCGATCTCGCCGCCGCCCGCTTCAACATCGAAGGCTCGCGCGCCAGCCTCGCCGCCAGCGTGGCCGACAACTATTTCATGTCCTGCGGCTTGGCCATCCAGATCGCCGACGCCCAAGAGACCGTGCGTATCCAGGGCGAACTGGAAACCGTCGCCCGCAAGAAGGCGGTGTTGGGTCTGGGCGCGGCGGCGGACGCCGATCGCGTGGCCGGCGACCTGGCCCAGGCCAAGGCCCAGGCCGAGGACCTCGAGGCTCAGCTCCACGCCGCCCAGCGCCAGCTTCTGATCCTGGTGGGCCAGGGCATCGCGCCCACCGCCAGCCTGCCGGTGCGAGCTTTGGCCGAGGACGCGCCGCCCGTCCCCACCGCCGTTCCCGGCGACCTGCTGATCCGGCGGCCCGATGTGCGCGAAGCCGAAGCCCATCTGCGATCGGAGGCGGGGACCGACCGTCTGCGACATCTGGCGGTGTTCCCGACCTTCACCCTGCTGCCGGGGCTCGGCCTGTCGCGTACGGTGAGCCCGGGTGTTTCGTTCATCCCGCCGGCCACCCTGATTCCGGCCCAGCAGACCACCAGCCTGGGCTTCTGGTCATTCGGCGCGGGGGTCACCGTCCCGGTGCTCGACATTCCCCGCCTGCTCTATGACGCCAAGGCCGAGGACGCGCGCACCGAACAGGCGGTGATCGCCTATGAGAAAACCGTGCAGACCGCCTATGGCGACGCCGAAAACACCCTGGTCAATCTGGGCGCCAGCGAGCGCGCAGTGGCCATTCTGACCGCCGGCGAGGCGCGCGCCAAACGCGCCTCCGACGCGGCCGCGACCCGCTATCGGCTGGGCTTCGACGATCTGACCTCGGCGCTTTCCGCGGAAACCGCCTGGCGGGCAACCCGCGCGGCGCTCACCGCCGAGCGCGTTCAGGCGCTGCGGCGCGCCGTCGCCGCCTATAAGGCGCTGGGCGGCGGATGGGCCTTTGCGACCGCTCCCGGACCTCTTGGAGGCCCAAAAACGTCATGAGATTATCCGCGATGTTCACCGCTCGATTGCCCGTCGCCCTGGCCTTGGTCCTCATCCTCGGCGTCGCCGTGGCCGGCTGCCAGAAGAAGGCGGCCGAGACCGTGCGCGCCCAGGCGCGGACCGTCACCGTCGTCATGGTTGCGCCCAGGGAGATCGAGGGCGGCCTGGTCGCCTCCGGCAACCTCATTCCCCGCGAAGACACCGCCATCTATTCCCAGCTCAGCGGCTACCGGGTCGCCCAGGTGCTGGTGGACGAAGGNNACGTCGCCGCCAAAAGCGCCGACGCCGAGGCCGCCCGGGTGAGGGGGCTGGATACTCAAGGAATCCTCTCCCAGGAGCAGATCGACACCCGCCGGTACGCCGCCCTCTCCGCCCACGCCCAGGCCAACGCCCAAGAAGCCGTGGTCAATGACGTGCGCACTCGCGAGGGCTTGATGACCGTCCGGGCGCCGTGGGCGGGCCTGGTGATCGAGCGCAACGTCCGCCCCGGCGATATGGGCGGCGGGACGACCCCATGGTTTCGCCTGGCCAAGGACGGCAAGGTCGAGCTGGCCGCCGACGTCGGCGAAGACGCGCTGGGCAAGCTGCGCCCGGGCGCCCCGGCCCGCGTCACCCTGGCCGACGGCACGCAGGTGTCAGGCGTCGTGCGCATCGTGAGCCCCGGCGTCGACGCCGCCACCAAGCTTGGCAAGGTGCGCATCGCCTTGCCGGTGCGCCCGGACGTGCGCGCCGGCGGCTTCGCCAGAGCCACCTTCCTGGGCGCCACGCGCTCGGCCCTGGCCGTTCCGGAGACGGCGGTGCGCTACGACGCCGACGGCGCCTCGGTGATGGTGGTCGGCGCGGACAACAAGCTTTCGCGAGTGCCGGTCACCACCGGACAGCGGGGCGGTGGATTTGTCGAGCTACTCACCGGGCCGCCGGCCGGATCGCGCGTGGTTGACCGCGCCGCGGCCATGGTCGTGCCGGGCGACATCGTTAAGCCAATGGCCTCGTGATGAGCGCGCCAAGACGTTTTCGCGTCTCCGAATGGGCGAT
>PMOM01000152.1:5473-5678 GCA_003161535.1 Caulobacteraceae bacterium
CGGGCCTTTCCAACGTCGAGAATGTTCAATCGACCATTGTTCAGGGCTCCTCGGAGACCTTTGTCCAGTTTCATCTTGGCCAGAACCTGCAGAAGGCCACCGACGACGTTCGCTCCAAGGTCGATCAGACGCGCAACGCCTTGCCGCGAGATGTCGATCCGCCGATCGTCCAGCGCGTCGAAATCGATAGCCAGCCCATCGTCAC
>PMOM01000049.1 GCA_003161535.1 Caulobacteraceae bacterium
ATTGTCGCGGTGGTCCGCGTCTCGCTCACCGCCACGCCGACAAATGCCTCTCGCATCCGCTCAAGGGCGCGGCGAGGAATCTCAAGGGCGCCGGTCGCGCCGAAGGTCTCGAAGGTCGCCGCCGTCGCATCGCCGTCGCACTGGACGCACTCGAAATACAGCCGCTCGAAATTGGAGGCGACCTGGATATCCATGGCAGGACTTTGCGTGGCCACCGCCGGGCCGCGCTGATAGAGGCCGGTTTCCAAGGCGCGGACGAGGATGTCGTTGGCGTTGGTCGCCGCCACGATCTTGTCGATGGGCAATCCCATGCAGGCCGCCGCATGGCCCGCGTAGGCGTCACCGAAATTTCCCGTGGGAACGGCGAAGCGGATGGGACGATCGGGTCCGCCCAGGGCCGCCGCGGCGGTGAAATAATAGACGCACTGAGCGATGACACGGACGATGTTGATCGAATTGGCCGCTGACAGATCAACCGCGCGGGCGAAGGCCGCGTCGGCGAATAGCGCCTTGACGATGGTCTGGCAGTCGTCGAAGTCGCCGGCCACGGCGACAGCGCGCACATTGGCCTCCTCCGCGGTGGTCATGAACCGGCGCTGGACCTCGCTGATCCTCCCTTGCGGATAAAGGGCGACGATGCGCAGGCCCGCTCGCCCGCGAAAGGCCTCCACCGCCGCGCCGCCGGTATCGCCGGAAGTGGCGCAGACAATGGTCAGGGTCCGCCCAGTACCGATCAAAGCATGCTCGTAGAGCCGCGCCATGATCTGCATGGCGATGTCCTTGAAGGCCAAGGTCGGGCCATGGAAAAGCTCCAGGACGAACTCGCCAGGCGTTGACTGTCTTAAGGGGACGACCGCCGCGTGATCAAAGCCGGCGTAGGCCTCGGCGCACAGGCAGATCAGCGCCTTGGGTGCGATCTCCTCGCCGGCGAACCGCTGCAGAATATCGGCGGCGACCTGGGCGTAGGGTCGACCGGCGAAGGCCGTGATCTCGCGCTTGCTCAGACGCGGCCAAGTCTCGGGAACGTAAAGACCGCCATCGGGGGCGAGCCCCGCCAGCAGAGCTTCCAGAAAGCCGATCGGCGGCGCGCGGCCTCGGGTTGAGACGTATTTCATGGCCTCGTCAGCCGCCGCCAGAGCAAGGCCCCGTAGAACCAAGCCAGGATACCCGCCAGGGCGAACCAAGTCAGGGCATAGACGAAATGGTTGTTGGGAATGACCTGCGGCAAGGCGGCCGGCCGCACCCCGGCGAGCGGCGGCGATTCGCTTTCCACGGCCAGGATGTAGGGCAGCGGGCGCGGGAGACCACTCATGTGGGCCAGCCGCCGCAGGGCCTGTCCGTCGACGACGCGGATGACCGCGACGCCTTGATTTTGTGGGGACCCACCTAAGTCCAGCAGCGGCTTGGCGCCCACCGCGCGCAGAACGCCGGTGGCCGCCACCGGCTCGGCGAAGAGGGCCGCCGTGGGGGCCATGGCCCCGGTGAAGCGTTCGACGAGGCCGCGATCAAGGACCACGCCGTCGAATCCGCCGCCCATGGCCGTCGGCGGCAAATGGCATGCCGTCAGTAGGCGCCAGCCAATGGCCCCGTCGCGCAGGGCGTATCGATAGATGGTCGGGGACGGCGCGGGGGGCGGGAGGCAATCGACTCTGACCCGGGTGAACTCCACGTCCTCGCCCGCGGCCAGGCGCGCCGAGAGCCCGCCGATCGGACGCGGCGGCGCATGGCGCAAGGTTTCGATCTTGGCGAGAAGACCCTGCTTCCAGGTCAGGCGGTGCAATTGCCACACCCCCAGCCCGACTAGGAGAGCGAATGCGAGGACAGCGGTGATCGTCAATCCCCAGGGAAAGCGTCTCACGCGGCGTCATCTCGACGATGCTGGGCGGCCTTGTTGCGCACCTGAGCGGCGATCATCAGGCCTTTCACCGGTCGCAGCATCGCCAGGCACAGCACAGCCGCGAGTGGAAGCCAGACGACCAGATGCACCCAGATCGGCGGATGCACGGCGATCTCGGTGAACAGGGCGGAGAACACCACCAGGAAGCCAACGATTATGATCACAAACACCGCCGGGCCGTCGCCGCTGTCGATTTGCGCAAGGTTTCGGCCACAGGCGGCGCACACGGCGGTCACGTTCAGGAACCCGGAAAAAAGCGGTCCCTTGCCGCAGTCTGGGCAGCGGCCCCTCAGTCCCGCCAGGAATGGATCGACCCGAGGGGCCTTCGTCAATGGCCCCAGCCGGCGCCGAAGGTGACATAGAGAAAGGTAAACAGGAAAAGCCAGACGACGTCGACGAAGTGCCAATACCAAGCCGCCGCCTCGAAGCCAAAGTGTTGCTTGGGCGTGAAGGCGCCATTCATCAGTCGGATCAGGCAGACAGTGAGGAAAATGGTGCCGATGATCACGTGGAAGCCGTGAAAGCCGGTGGCCATGAAGAACGACGAACCGTAGAGACCCGAATTGGTCGCCTCGGGGCCGTAGAACAGCCCTTCGGTCAGAATGTGATTGTACTCGTAGGCCTGGATCGACGTGAACAGAATGCCCAGGCCTATGGTCAGGGCCAGGCCGATTTTGGCGCCTCGCCGGTCTCCAGTCTGCAGGGCGTGGTGCGCCCAGGTGACCGTGGTGCCGGAGGTGAGCAGGGTCAGGGTGTTGATCAGCGGCAGCTGGAAAGCCGGCACCGTCTCAATGCCCTTGGGCGGCCAGTTCGCCCAGGCGGTGCGCACATCGTCGATCGGCGAGAGTGTGCGAACGTGATGGAACAGGGCCATCTCGAAGAATATCCAGAACCAGGCGACGAAGAACATCACCTCCGAAACGATGAACAGGATCATGCCGTAGCGCAGGCCGAGGGAAACCACCGGGGTGTGGTCACCGCGATTGGCCTCGCGCACCACCTCGGTCCACCAGCCGATCATGGTCAGCAGGACGCCGGCCACGCCGATGGCCATTAACCACCATTGGCCCTTGGGCACGCCGAACAGGCCCTTGAGCCCGGTGACCAGTCCCAACGCGAGGGCCACCGCCGCCAGCGAGCCGATCAGCGGCCAGGCGCTGGGGTTGACCAGATGGTAGTCGTGCTTGACGTCCTCATGCGCCATGTCGCGGTCCCAAACCCTCTCGCCTTCGCTCAGCTTTGGATGGAGGGTGCTATAGCCCCGCCCGCGCCTTGCCGCCAAGAGGCGAAGAAGCCCCGATCGCGCGGTCCTGGCTCGCCAGCCGAGGGCCGGTCACAGCCGGAAAGAATGTGTATGAAAGGGTGATCTCTTGTTGGCCGCGGGTGTCGCGGTCGGCGCCGTAACGTGGGTCGACGAAATAGACCACCGGGAACTCGACCGATTCCCCCGGCTGCAAGGTCTGATTCTTGAAGCAGAAACACTCCAGTTTCGAGAAATACGGCCCCGCCGATTCCGGCAGGACATTGTATAACGCCCGGCCCGTCACGGCGGTCTGGCCGGTGTTGGTGGCGCGAAAGAAAGCCAGCTTGGTTTCCCCCAACCTGATCGTTTGACGATCTTGGTCGGGTGCGAACCGCCACGGCAGGCCACGCACATTGGTGTCGAATCGCACGACCACGGTCTTGTCGGATATGGCCGTGGGCGCGACGCGGGCGCGCCGAACCGCTCCATTGAAGCCGGTCGCCTGGCAGAAGGCGCGATAGAAGGGCACGGCGGCGAAGGCCGCGCCGACCATGGTCACGAAGACGGCGCCGCAGATCAGCGCTAGGCGGGCGTTGCGGGCGCCGGCGCTATAGGGGCGCGGCGCCATTGGCTCCCATCTTGGCCAGGGTGACGATGAAGACGATGACCACGAAGGCGAACAGGGCGGCGGCGAGCAGGATGTTGCGGCCCCGCCGCGCCTTCATGGCGCGGAAATCTTCGCTCTTGGGGTCGCTCAAGCGTGCGGAACCCAGGCCGCGGTCAACGGCGCCACGGCCAGCATCCGCTCGACGAGCAGGGTCGCGAACAGGCTGAACAGATAGAGAATCGAAAAAGCGAAGAGATCGCGGGCCGGCTTGGCGGCGGCGGCGACGTCGTAGAGGCTTTCACTCACGTCTTCGCGGCCATCGGCCATGGCGTCCCCCGCCCGGCTCGCCGCCAGGCGGGCGGCCAGGGCGACGAAGCCGGCGCCCCCAACCGCCGCTACCGCCAGATAGAGGAGGCCGCCAAGGCCCATGAAGGCGGGAGCGACCCCGAGCGGGGCGAGGAAAAGGCTATAAGCCAGGATCTGCCGTCGCGTGGAGGCGGGCCCCTTGACCACCGGCATCATCGGTATGCGGGCCTTGGCGTAGTCTCCCTGCGTATACAGCGACAGCGCCCAGAAATGGGGCGGGGTCCACAAAAAGATGATCGCCACCAAAAGCCAGGCGCCCAGCGGCGCGGTTCCGCTCGCGGAGGCCCAGCCGATCAGGGGCGGCAAGGCACCCGCCAGCCCGCCGATGACGATGTTTTGGGGTGTCCGCCGCTTCAGCCAGACGGTGTAGACGATGGCGTAGAAGAAGATAGTGAAGGCGAGCAGGCCGGCGGCCAGCGTGTTGGTGGCCAATCCCATCAGCGCCACCGAAAACAGCGACAGGGTGATCCCCAGCGCCCGAGCGTCCGCGGCCTGCACGCGACCGGAAGGCACGGGCCTCGTCCGTGTGCGGCGCATGAGAGCGTCGATATCCGCGTCATGGGCCATGTTCAGCGCCGCCGAACCGCCGGCCCCCACGGCGATGCACAGGATGGCGACGACCGCCAGCACCGGGTTCATGGGGACGCGGGCGCAGACGAGGCCGGTCAGGGCGGTGAACACCACCAGGGACATCACCCGCGGCTTGAGAAGCCGCACATAGTCCTGCCACCGCGCCGCCTTGGCGGGGATGATGGAGATCACGGCTTGCTCGCTCATGATGGCCCTAAGAGGAAGCCCGTCTGACCACGGGCGCTCAGCGGCTGTCGGCGTGGATCACCGGCAGTTCGTTGAAATTATGGAAGGGCGGCGGCGAAGGAAGCGTCCACTCCAGAGTGGTCGCCCCCGCCCCCCAGGGATTGGCCCGGGCCGGGCGTCGGCGCACCGCCGCCTCCAGCAGCACGGCCAGGAAGACAATCAGGCCGACGAAGGTGATCGCATAGCCGATCGAAGAGATGTGGTTCCAGTAGGTGAAGGCAACCGGATAATCCACCGTTCGCCGCGGCATGCCCTGAAGCCCCAGGAAGTGCTGGGGGAAAAAGACCACGTTGACGCCGATGAAGGTGATCCAGAAGTGGAGTGTTCCTAGGAACTCATTGTAGCGCACGCCCCACATCTTCTCGAACCAGTAATAGAAGCCGCCAAAGATGGCGAACACGGCGCCAAGGCTGAGCACATAGTGGAAATGGGCGATGACGTAGTAGGAATCATGCAGGGAGTAATCGATGCCGGCGTTGGCCAGGACGACACCGGTCACGCCGCCGACGGTGAACAGGAAGATGAAGCCGACGGCCCACAGCATGGGCGTCTTGAAGTCGATCGATCCGCCCCACATGGTGGCGATCCAGGAGAACACCTTCACCCCGGTCGGCACCGCGATGACCATGGTCGCCGCGATGAAATACGCCTGCAGGTTCACCGGCATGCCCACCGTGAACATGTGATGGGCCCAAACGATGAAGCCAAGGAACCCGATGGCCACCATGGCGTAGGCCATGGCCAGATAGCCGAACACCGGCTTGCCCGAGAAGGTCGAGACAATGTGGCTGATCATGCCAAAGCCCGGGATGATCAGGATGTAGACTTCCGGGTGGCNNGAACCAGAACAGGTGCTGGTACATGGCCGGATCGCCGCCGCCGGACGCGTCGAAGAAGTGGGTGCCGAAGTTGCGGTCGGTGAGCAGCATGGTGATAGCTCCGGCCAGCACCGGCAGGGCCAGCAGAAGCAGAAACACCGTCACCAGGATCGACCACACAAACAGCGGCATCCGGTGCAGGGTCATGCCCGGCGCGCGCATGTTGAAGATGGTGGTGATGAAGTTGATCGCCCCGAGGATCGAGCTGGCGCCCGCCAGGTGGATGGCCAGGATCGTACAGTCCATGGCCGGGCCGGTGTGCCCGATGGTCGAAAGCGGCGGATACAACGTCCAGCCGCCGCCAAATCCTCTCCCCGGGCCGCCGTCCACCATCAGCGAGGTCAGCATCATGAACCAAGAGGCGACCAGCAGCCAGAAACTGACGTTGTTCATGCGCGGGAAGGCCATGTCGGGCGAACCGATCATCAGCGGCACGAACCAGTTGCCGAAGCCGCCGATCATGGCCGGCATGACCATGAAGAAGATCATGATCAGACCGTGGGCCGTAACCACCGCGTTGTAGCCGTGCTTTGAGGCCTCGATGATGCCCAGCTTATCGAGCCACGAGCCATGGACGAAAATCTGGATCCCCGGTTCGGCCAGTTCCCAGCGGATCAGGCCCGAAAGCAGCGCGCCGACGATGCCCGCCTGGATGGCGAAAATGATGTAGAGAGTGCCGATGTCCTTGTGATTGGTGGACAAAAACCAGCGGCTGAAGAACCCCGGCGTTCCGTGCGCCCCATAGCCGCCCGCCGTCTCGGCGTGGGTGGCTCGTCCGTGGGTGTCGGCGAGATCCGCCATGATCCTAAATCTCCCTCGAACTAAGCTAGTGAGGCGCGACCGGCGCGGGCGTGTTGGGCGCGGCTACGGGACTGCTTGGAGCGCCCGCCGTCGTCGCGACGGCGACCGGCCTTGGGATCTTGCTCGCCACCCAGGCGTCAAACTGAGGCTGGGTGACCACCCGCACCTCGATGGGCATGAAGGCATGATCAATGCCGCAGAGCTGCGAGCACTGTCCGTAGAAAGTCCCGGTGCGGTCCGCCTTGAACCAGGTCTCGTTCAGACGGCCTGGAATGGCGTCGATCTTGATCCCGAACGCGGGCACCGAGAAGGAGTGAATGACGTCCTCGCCTGTCACCTGCACCCGCACCACCTGGTTCACCGGGGCCACCATCGGAGCGTTGGCGGCTAGCTTGTAGGGCGCGTGGCTGGCGGCCGCGTCCGCCTCGCTCATCATGGTCGAAGTGTAGGCGGCGATCTTTTGATCGGGATACTCATAGTCCCAGTTCCACTGCCGGCCGGTGACCTTCACGGTCATGTATGGCCTGGGCATGTCGTGTTCTTC
>PMOM01000064.1 GCA_003161535.1 Caulobacteraceae bacterium
GCCGCCCTCTATCCCGACATCCGCCTGGTCGCCGGCCTGACCCAGGAGGCGCTGACGCCGGCCGCCATCTTCTCCTTCAGCTCGACGGCCTACAATTTCGGCGCCGGCCTGACCGCGCCGATCTTTCACGGCGGGTCCCTGCGCGCCGACAAGCGCGCCGCCCAGGCCCAGGCGCGCGCCTCCCTGGCGCAATATCGCCAGACGGTGCTCACCGCCTTCGTGCAGGTCTCCGACGTGCTCTCCGCCTTGGCTGAGGACGATGAGCGCCTGGCCGACCTGACGCGCGCCGAAACCGTGGCCAGCGCCAACCTCGCCGATGCCAGGACCGCCTACCGCCTGGGCGGCGGCGCCTTCGCCGATGTGGTCACCGCCCAGCGCCAGCTCAACCGCGCCCGTCTGGCCCGCGTCGACGCCGCCGGCCAGCGCCTGGCCGATATCGTCGCCCTCTACGCCGCCACGGCCAGCGACTGGCGGGCCGCTTCTGGCTGATCGCCCGCATCCAATCGCCCGCTCGGCGGCGATGAGGGGGTGAGGGGCGGCGCCGCCGCCAGGTCTTTTGCAAGGGAGCGTCGTCGATGGACTATTATTGGGGATTCTGGTGGCTGATCTTCCCGGTGGGCTTCTTCGTCTTCCGCGCCTGGGATCGCTGGCTAAGCTATCAACGCAGCCGCCATGCCCTGGAGATCATGAAGCACTACGCCGCCCAGGGTAAGGATCCACCGCCCGAACTGGTGGCCCAGGTTCAGGACGACGCCTATGGCTACTATGGCTATCGCGGCCTGTGGGGGCGCCGGCGCTATTGGCGAGGCGACCGGCCGTGGGATGGCGGCCCGGCGCCCGATCCGGTCCATCCGGCCAGCCCGCTCGGCCCGCCCGTCTGGCGCGGGCGATCCTATTGGGATTGGCGCGCCGCCCTGGTGCTGGGCGCCATCGCCGCCGCGTTCTGGATCGCCTCGGAATATGGCTATGTGCCGCAAGCCGATGGCGCGTTTCGCTTCGTGGCCGTCATTCTGACCGCCGTCGCCGTCGCCAATCTGGCGCTCGCCCTGATCTTCTCGCGCCCCCGCGACAGATGACGGCGGCCGTCCACGCCGGGTGGGCGGACCCGCTCGCCTGGCCCTGGTTTGCGAGCCGGATCGTCGCCGCCCAGCCTCCGCCCCCGGCGGTTTCGACAGACTCCGCCCTCGTGGCCGCCGCCGCGGCCGGCTCGTCGGACGCCTTCGCCCGCCTGGTGGAGCGGCACCAGCAAGGCCTGCGGGCCTTCCTGCGCCGCGTCTGCCGTGACTGGGCGCTGGCCGACGACCTGGCCCAGGAAACCTTCCTCGCCGCCTGGTCGCGCTTGGGCGGTCTGTCCTCCGACGCCAATGTCGGCGCCTGGCTGTGCGGCATCGGCTACCGCAAGCATCTCACCCACCAGCGCGGCGCTAGTCGCTCGGCGCGCCGGGAGGCCGACTGGCGGCAAGTCGCCCCGAGCGATGCGGGTCCAGACCTCGATGATCGCCTCACCCTGGACTCGGTGATGGCCGATCTGCCGGCCGAGCAGCGGGCCTGCGTCGCTCTGTGCCTGGCGGCCGAGTTCAGCCACGCCGAGGCCGCCGCCGCGCTCGGCCTGCCGCTCGGAACGGTGAAGTCCCACGTGGCGCGCGGCCGGGCGCGCCTTTTGTCCGCCTTAGGAGGATGACCGATGACCCCTTCCGATGATCGCCTCAAGGCCCTCTTCGCCGCCGATCTGCCGCCGGCGCGGGATCCGGCCTTCCAGGCCAATGTGCTGGCGGCCCTGGTCCGCCGCCGCTTCCTCGGCGAGCTTGGCCTGATTTCCGCCGCCAGCGCGTTAGGCGCTGTGGCCCTGGGCGTGGTCTGGCCGACGTTGGGGCCGGTGCTCGGAAGACTGGGCCAGGACCTGGCCCCGGCGGCCATCGCCCTGGCGGTCGCCGTTTCCATCCTGGCCCTCGCCTCCGGACGGAGCCCCGGCTTGCCCGCCTGACCGGCGGCTCCCGCTCGGCGCCTCCAACAGGCCCGATGGGTTTGGCGGCGGCGCGAAATGATCTAGGCGTGCGCGGCTCGCTCGCGGTCAGACGCAGGGATGGTCTTTCATGTCGCCGGTGGTGATCGCCTTGGTGCTGGGCTCGGCCCTGCTGCACGCCGCCTGGAACGCCATCCTGCGCGGCGGCGCGGACCGCTTCTGGTCGATCGTGGTGATGAGCATGGCGTCCGCCGCGGCGGCGCTGCCCCTGGCCCTGCTGCTGCCGGCGCCGCTTCGCGCCTGCTGGCCCTACATCGCCGTCTCGGCCTGCCTGCAGATCGGCTACTGCCTGTTCCTCGCCCGCGCGTACCGCGACGGGGACCTGGCCCAGGTCTATCCCATCGCCCGGGGGACCTCGCCTCTGCTGGTGACGCTTGGCGCGGCGGTGGCCGCGGGCGAGCGGTTGACGCCACTTGTGTTGCTGGGCGTGGCCTTCGTCAGCGCGGGGATCATCGCCCTGTCGCTGGAGCGCGGTCCGCCAAGATCGAAATCCAGCCTGTGGGCCATCGCCACGGGGGTATTCATTGCCGGCTACACGCTCACCGACGGCCTGGGCGCCCGCCTCTCCGGCCATGCGCCATCCTACGCCGCCTGGCTGTTTGTCCTGCAAGGCGCGCCGATGCCGCTGATCTGGCTGGCCGCGCGGGGTCGCCTGACCATCCGCCTGGGCGATGGCGAAACCCTCAAGGCCATCGTTGGCGGCCTTCTTTCCACGCTGGCCTACGGGGTGATCATCTGGGCGCTGACGCTGGGGCCCATGGGCCGGGTCTCCGCCCTGCGTGAAACCAGCATCCTGTTCGCCACCGTGCTGGGCGTCGCCTTCCTCGGCGAGCGCCTGACCGTCAGACGGGCCGCCTCGGCCGTCATGGTGGCGGCCGGCGCGATCATCCTTTCTGCGGGGGCCTGACGCGACTTTGTCCCCGTCCGCGGCCAATGGCCCCGCGCCACGGCGATGTCTGGCGTTCACGCAAGATTCATCCTAATGGTGATCAAATCAAAGGTTTCCGGGACGCGGCGCCGCGACGCGGCAAGAGACGTCGTCCCGCCAGGTGATCCCCGGGGGGAAGAGAGGGTTAGTCGCGTTGGAGCCTACGGATATCGAGGCGCCAGATTACTTCCATAAGGTTGTCGATTGTCAGTGGGCCTGCCCGGCGCACACGCCGGTGCCCGAGTATATTCGCCTGATCGCCGAGGGCCGATACACTGACGCGTACATGGTCAACTGGAAGTCGAATGTCTTTCCGGGCATTCTGGGGCGGACCTGCGACCGGCCGTGCGAGCCGGCGTGCCGGCGCGTGCGCGTCGAGGATGAGCCGGTGGCCATCTGCCGGCTGAAAAGGGTCGCCGCCGACAACAAGGACGATGTCACCGATCGCCTGCCCAAACCGGCGGCCAAGTCCAATGGCCGGCGCGTCGCCTGCATCGGCGCGGGGCCGGCCACGCTCACCGTGGCCCGCGATCTGGCCCCCATGGGCTACGAGGTGGTCATCTACGACGCCGACGCCAAGGCCGGCGGCATGATCCGCAGCCAGATTCCCCGCTTTCGCCTGCCCGAGAGCGTGATCGACGAGGAGGTCGGCTACATCACCGGCCTTGGCCCCGTCATGCGGCTGGGCGAGCGCGTCGACAGCCTCAAAGCCATTCTGCAAGAGGACTACGACGCCATCTTCGTCGGCACCGGCGCGCCGCGCGGGCGCGATCTGGACATTCCAGGCCGCCGCGAGGCCGCCGCCAACATCCACATCGGCATCGACTGGCTCTCCAGCGTCTCCTTCGGTCACGTCGAGAAAATCGGCAAGCGGGTCATCGTCCTGGGCGGCGGCAACACCGCCATGGACTGCTGCCGCACCTCGCGCCGGCTCGGCGGCGAAGAGGTCAAGGTCATCGTCCGCTCGGGCTTCGCGGAAATGAAGGCGTCTCCCTGGGAAAAGGAGGACGCCATGCACGAGGATATCCCCATCCTCAACTTCCTGGTCCCCAAGGCCTTCACCCACCAGGCCGGGCGCCTGACCGGCGTGAACTTCGAAAAGGTGGAGGCTGTGGTCGACGACCAGGGCCGCCGGCGCCTCGTTCCCACTGGCGAGGCCGATATTCACCATGCCTGCGACGACGTGCTGCTGGCCGTCGGCCAGGAAAACGCCTTCCCGTGGATCGAGCGCGATATCGGCATCGATTTCGACGAATGGAACATGCCCAAGGTCAGCGAGGTGAGTTTCGCCTCCACCAACCCCAAGGTCTTCTTCGGCGGCGACGCGGCCTTTGGCCCCAAGAACATCATCTGGGCGGTGGCGCACGGCCACGACGCGGCCATTTCCATCCACAAGTTCTGCCAGGGCGAAGATGTCACGGCGCGTCCCGATCCCGGCGTCACCCTGGTCAGCCAGAAGATGGGCATCCACGAGTGGAGCTATGACAACGACGTTTCAAACGCGGTGCGCAACCGCGTGCCCTTGCGCGACAAGCGCGAGGCGCTCGGCAACGTCAAGCTCGAGGTGGAACTGGGTTTCGACGAAAAGGTCGGCTACGACGAGGCGCGCCGCTGCCTCAACTGCGACATGGAGACGGTGTTCGCCGAGCCTCTGTGCATCGAGTGCGACGCCTGCGTCGACATCTGCCCGATGGATTGCATCACCTTCACCGAAAATGGCCCCGAGGCCGAGCTGCGCGAGCGCCTGAGCGCGCCGGCGCTTAACCTCACCCAGGACCTCTATGTTTCCCTGCCTCTGAAGACCTCGCGAATCATGGTCAAGGACGAGGATGTCTGTCTGCACTGCGGCCTGTGCGCCGAGCGCTGTCCGACGGGGGCGTGGGATATGCGCAAGTTCCTCCTCGAAATGACCACGGCGGAGGGGTTATGCAGCAGATAGTGCAACCTTCCGTACTCGGAGCAAGCTTCACGCCGCTCAAGGCGGTCAACGACTTCGTGGTCAAGTTCGGCAACGTCAACGGCTCCGGATCGGCGAGCGCCAACGCCCTGTTCGCCAA
>PMOM01000247.1:0-1715 GCA_003161535.1 Caulobacteraceae bacterium
TTGTCGTTGAGGATGACGATCAGGCGCTTGGTGGTCTCGGCGGCGTTGTTCATCGCCTCATAGGCCATGCCGGCGCTCATCGAGCCGTCGCCGATCACCGCGATCACCGCATTGTCGTCGCCGCGCAGGTCGCGGGCCACGCAGAAACCTAGCGCCGCGGAGATCGAGGTGGCGGCGTGGGCCGCGCCGAAGGGATCGAAGGGGCTCTCGGCGCGCTTGGTGAATCCCGAAAGGCCGCCGCCCTGGCGAAGGGTGCGGATGCGGCCCCGCCGACCGGTGAGGATCTTGTGCGGATAGGCCTGATGGCCGACGTCCCAGATCAGGATATCCCTGGGCGTTTCGAAGACGTGGTGCAGAGCGACGGTCAGCTCCACGACGCCCAGTCCCGCGCCCAGGTGGCCGCCGGTGGTGGAGACCGCATCGACCGTTTCGGCGCGCAGCTCATCGGCCAGACGCCGCAGTTCGGCCATGCTCAGTCCCCGGGTGTCGCCAGGGCTTTCGATGCCGTCGAGGAGGGGAGTGGATGAGACCATTAAATTCGACCTGTCAGGCGCCCCCGCCCCGTGCGCCGCCGATCCGCCGCACCGCTTGCCGCTGGTCCCGACCGTCGCCGAGACGATCGGGCCGGGGAGAATCCCTCAAGTCTTGCGCTCTATCACGAAATCCACCGCCGACGCCAAGAATCGCCCGCGCTCGCCAAACACATCCAGATGCGCCTTGGTTTGGGCGGTGAGCAGCGCGATCCTTTGCTTGGCCGCCTCCACACCGAGCAAAGTGACGAAATTGGCCTTGCCGCGCGCCGCGTCCTTGCCGCCGGCGGCCTTGCCCAGCGACTCTATGTCGCCCTCGGCGTCAAGGACATCATCGACGATCTGGTAGGCTAGGCCGATGTCGCGGCCAAAGGCGGTGAGCGCCTGGCGCTCGGCGTCGGTGGCGCGGGCCATGGTCAGCGGCAGATCAAAGGCGCAGGCGATCAGGGCGCCGGTCTTCATCCGCTGCATGCGGGCCACCGCGCCCATGTCGTCGCGTACGCCCAGGAGGTCGATCATCTGGCCGCCCGCCATGCCCCGCGCGCCCGAGGCGATGGCCAGGCGGCGAACCAGCTCCGCGCGGATTTCGCCGTCCTCGTGCGTGTCGGGATGGGCCATGATCTCGAACGCCACCGTCTGCAGGGCGTCGCCGACCAGCACCGCGGTGGCCTCGTCATAGGCCTTGTGCACTGTCGGCCGACCCCGGCGAAAGTCATCATCGTCCATGCAAGGCAGGTCATCGTGCACCAGACTGTAGGCGTGGATGCATTCCAGGGCGCAGGCGGCGCGCAGGACCGAGCACTCGGGTAGATCGAAGAGCCGGCCGGTTTCCAACGCGAAGAAGGGGCGAAGGCGCTTGCCGGGACCCAGCGCGGCATAGCGCATGGCTTCGGTGAGACGCGCCTCGGGGCCCTCGGCCCGGGGCAGCAGTTCGTCGAGAGCCACGGTGACCACATCGGCCGCCTCGGCGATCCGCCGCGCGAGGTGGGCGGGCGCCATGGCCTTAGGAGAACTCGGCCGGCTCGACGCCGATGGGACCGGCTGGTCCCAGGATAATCTGTTCCACCTGCAGCTGCGCCGCGCGAAGCTTGGCTTCGCAGTGGGCCTTGAGGGCGGCGCCGCGTTCATAGACGGTGATCGAGCGCTCCAGCTCCGCCTTGCCGGACTCCAGCTCGGCGACGATCT
>PMOM01000247.1:1780-2857 GCA_003161535.1 Caulobacteraceae bacterium
CGGCCGATCATGGCGTTGAAGAAGCCGTGGGCGACGAGCAGGACGTCCTGGCCGCCGGCCGCCCGCTCGATGAGCTTGCGGGCCGCCGCCGCCGCCCGCTGGTGCGCCTGGGCGACCGATTCCTGGCCGGCGTGATAGTTGAACCACCACCAGAAGAACCTGGAGAGAAATCCCCAGTGGCGCGGCGACAGGCGCAGCCAGGCGGGGAGCGGCGGCACGGGCAGGGGCGCCTCGATGAACACCGGGTCGCTGTCGACCACGCCGGCGCCCCCGAGGGCCTTGGCGCTCTGCACGGCCCGCTCTCGGGTGGAAGAGAGGACCGAGCCGGCCGATTTGGCGATCGCCGCCAGTTCGGGCGGAACGGCCTGGACGGGCGCGAGCCCCCCGGCCTCGTAACGCGCCCACCAGTCGCGGTACTGGGCGGCGTTCAGGCGAAGTTCGCGCGAAAGCGCCGGCTCGCCGTGCCGGGCCAGGATGACGGCGCCGCTCATCGCACCTTCAAGTCTCCTGCAACGCGCGCACGTGGGCGACGGCCGACGTGGCCAGCCCGGCAAGGTCGTAGCCGCCCTCCAGGGATGAGACAAGCATTCCGCCGCAATGGCGATTGGCGACGCTGACCACCGCGCGGGTCGCCCAGGCGAAATCCTCGGCCTCCAGGGACTGCTCGGCCAGGGGATCGCGGGCATGAGCGTCGAACCCCGCCGAGATCAGGATGAGGTCAGGGCCAAAGGCGTCCACCCGCTCCATCAACCCATCGAAGGCGCGCCGCCAGGCCTGACGCGCCGCGCCTGGCGGCACGATGGCGTTGGCCACATTGCCAAGTCCCACCTCGCCAGGATCGCCGGTGCCAGGATAGCCCGGGCTCTGGTGCACCGAAGCGAAGAAGAGATCGCGGTCGGTCTCGATGACCGCCTGGGTGCCGTTGCCATGATGGACATCGAAATCGGCCACCGCGACGCGCCGCAGACCGGCGGCTTGGGCGGCGCGGGCGGCGATGGCGACGTTGGAGAACAGGCAAAAACCCATGGCCCTGGCCGGGCCGGCGTGATGGCCAGGCGGCCGCACCGCGCAGAACGC
>PMOM01000247.1:2887-3797 GCA_003161535.1 Caulobacteraceae bacterium
GGCGACATCTCGGTGTCGGCATCCAGGCGAATGGACCCGAACACCGGGGCCGCCTGCTCGATGGCGCGCACATAGGCGTCGTCATGCACTAAGGCCAGATCGGCGGCGTCGATGAGCGGCGCGGCGCGCGGCTCCAGCTTGAGGTCGGAGGCGTCGCCGAGCGCTCCGGTCACCGCCATGAGGCGCTCGGGCCGCTCGGGGTGGCCTTCCTTGGGCCGGTGATGCAGCATATCGAGGTGGGTGTAGAGGGCGACCGCCATGAGCCTTAGCTTAGCTGAGAAACCCGTGGAGACCATCCGCAGGGCGGGGCCGCGGGACGCCGAGGCCCTGCGCGCCATCAGCCGCGACACCTTCGCCGCCGCGTTCGGCGACCTCTATGCCCCCGCCGATCTGGCCGCCTTCCTCGCCCACGCCCATGCCGAAACCGAACGCGAGCTGGCCGACCCCGCCGTTGCCGCGTGGCTCATGGAGGCGGAGGGCTCGGCGATCGGCTACGCACTGGCGGGGCCCTGCGGCCTCGACAACCCGGAGGTGACGCCGCGTTGCGGCGAGCTGAAACGTCTCTACTTGATGCCCGCCTGGCAGGGGGGCGGCCGGGGCTCCCGCCTCCTGGAGGTCGCCCTGGCGTGGCTTGAGCGCGACGGCCCCAGACCGATCTGGATCGGCGTCTTTTCGGAAAACATCGGCGCCCAGCGGCTCTACGCCCGCAACGGATTTCGCAAGGTCGGCGAACACACCTTCACCGTCGGCTCCCAGATCGACCGCGAGTTCACGCTGAGACGCGGCTGAGCGCGCCGATTGTTCACGCTGGACAGAGCGCGCCGGCGACGCCATCTTCTCCTCAAACAAGCGTTCGATGCGCGCCCAAGAGTCGCCCGCCCATGTTCCTGCAATTCTTCACCGAGCTGAA
>PMOM01000176.1 GCA_003161535.1 Caulobacteraceae bacterium
GCGGCGTACATGGTCTCCAGCATGTCATCCATCAGGGCGCGCAGATCGTCGTCCACCGCCGCGACGGGGAGGGACTTCTTCTTCAGGGCGGCCAGATCGCCATCGACGGTGAGAATACGGCGCAGACTCATGGCGCGGAGGTAGGCGCCGTCTCCACCAGCGTCAAGGCGGGCGGACTGCCCTCGCTGGAAAGCTTGACCAGGGGACGGATGGCCGGCTCGACCCCTTTCAACTCCTTGAGCGGCGCCGACTGCTTGTCCACCTTCAAATCCTCGAACTTGCGCGCCTGGGTGAGAACCTGGCTCTCCAGTGAGCCGACGAAGGCGTTGTAGTGATCCACGGCGCTTCCCAGCGCCCGCCCGACCCGGGTGACGTGGTCTCCCATCACCGACAGGCGCTTGTAAAGGTCGCGCCCAAGGACGGCGATCTGTTTGGCGTTGAGGCTTTGCTCCTCCACTCGCCAGCCATAGGCGACCGCCTTGCACAGGGCGAACAGGCTCGACGGGGTGACCAGGATCACCCGGCGCTCCATGCCTTGGGTGTAGAGGTCCGGCAGCCGTTCGGCGGCGGCGGCGAGGAACGCATCGCCGGGGACGAACATGACCACGAAGTCGGGAGAGGCTTCGAACTGATCCCAATAGGCCTTGGCGGCCAGGGAGTGCATGTGCGCGCGTACGCTTTGGGCATGGCGCAGATAGCCGGCCTCGCGCACCGCCTCGTCGAGGGCGTCCTGGGCTTCGAGGAAGGCGTTGAGGGAGCACTTGGCGTCGATGACGAAGACGCCGCCGCCGGGCAGCTTGACGATCACGTCCGGGCGGAGCGCTCCGCTGCCCGTATCGACGTGAAACTGCTCCTCGAAATCGACCTTGGCCTTGAGGCCCGCCATTTCCAGGACATTGCGCAGCATCTGTTCGCCCCAGCGGCCCTGCACCCCGGCCCCCCGGCGCAGAGCGGCGGAGAGCTTGCGGGCCTCGTCCTGGGTGGCCGTGGAAGCGAGCAGGAGTTGCTCGATCTGCGCCTTGAGACCGCCGGTCTGTTCGGCGCGCGCCTTTTCGGCGGCGGTGACCTGGGCCTGGAACTTCTCCAGGCTGTCAGCCACCGGCTTGAGCTGAGCCTCGAGCTTGGCCTGGGCCACACTGTTCTGAGAGGCGAAGGACTCGCCGGCGCGCTTGACCAGCTCATCGGCCACGGCGTTGGCCGAAAGGGCGGCCTGGGCCCTGAGAATCTCCCCGCTGGCATTCGCCTGACCCTCCAGCAGCCCAAGCTTCAGCTCGGCGCGCCCCGCCCGCGCCCGCTCGGCCATGGCCCAGACGGCCGCCACGCCGGCGACAAGTCCGAAGAGCAAGGTGACGATCGGCAGGAGTCCCGGCGCGTTCATGCTCCGTTCGTATCAGGAGTCGGGCAAAGAGGCCAAGGCGGGAGGGCGCGACATCCTTGTATATGGCAGAGGCTTGCCGATAACTGCGCGCCAAGACTCCGTCAGGATAGCTTCGCAGCTCCAAGGGGAGAGGCATGATTTGGCCGTTCGGTCGGGACTTCTGGGGAGCCTTTGGCCTTACATTCCTGTTGATGATGCTATGGGAATGGACGCCCCTTGGTTCGTGGGAGGTAGCCCTGCTTCAGTGGCTGGGCTCGCAACTCGCGCATACGCCTGTCGCAGTTGTTGGACGCTCGGCTGAGAAAGCACTAGGCGCTCCTCTCATACTTTGGACGTGGCCGATAACCGCCATAGTCTTCTTCTGGACCGCGCGGATTTTCCTGCGCCGGGTTCGATTGAAGAAGGAGGCTATCGCGAGCGTGGAACCGAGCGTGACTGAGTAAGGCCGAAGCTCTAGCTAACACACGGTTTCTCTCGACTCCGCTTTGGGTCGGAAGCGGCCGTCGAACGGAGCCTCAATCGCGGACCTCCAGATTGCGCCCAACTTGTCAGGCGAGCGGAGACCCTGGGGCGTCGTCCGGGCGCCTAAGTCCGGGCGTTCCCGCTCACCTTCCACTTCGCCAACAGCTCGGCTTCCCGCGCCGGCGACAGGCCCGCCCGCAATTTGGCCTGGCGGTCGGCGGGTTGCTGGTGGAACCAGGCGAGGGTGTCGGCGGCGGTGGCGGCGAGGGGGCGAAAGACCAGGCCGGCGGCAAGCGCCTTGCGGTTGTCGCGCCGGGCGAATCCCGCCGTGTCGCCCGTCCCTGGCACCCACACCGGCATGTCGCTCCACGCCGAGACGTGCTGGGCCTCCAGGAACGGGGCGGAGATCCAGGTCAGATGCGCATTGGAGCGGGTCGCCGTGGCCACGGCACCGAGCATCCGGCGCATGCTCAGCGGGCGGGCGGGGCCGGTGGCGTTGAACACGCCGGCGCGGGACGACTCGGCCATGCGGATGGTCCATTCGGCGAGGTCGCGGGCGTCGATGAATTGCACGGGGTCCGAGCCGTCGCCCGGCGCGGCTGCCTCGCCGCCGCGCGCCAGGCGCACCGGCCAATAGGTGAAGCGGTCGGTNNCGGGCTTCCTGCTCGCTGATGGCCTTGAGCGGCCCGTAGAGCTCCCCGACGTTGGCGCCGAGGGTCTTGGACGTTTCGGCCATGGCATCCTTGCCCGAATAGGCCGCGAGGGGCGCGGTCTCGTCCGCCGGATTGTCGTTGGCGGCATAGACCGAGATGGTCGAGATGAAGATGTAGCGCGCCACGCGGCCCTTAAGCACGGCGCCGGCGTCGCGCACCCAGAACGGCAGGGTGGTCGGGTTGTCGATGCACACATCCCATTCGCGGCCCTCCAGGGATTTGAGGTCGCCGGTGTTGCGGTCGCCGATCAACTCCTCGACCGCGCCGGGCCACGCGTGGGGCTGCTTGCCGCGATTGAACAAGGTGACCTGGTGACCGCGCGCCAGGGCGTAGCGCACCTGATGGGGTCCGGTGAACCCCGTGCCGCCCAGGATCAGGATGCGAAGCTTTTTCGCCGGCGCGCGCGTCGCCTCGGCGGCCGATGCGGCGCCCGCCGCGGCGGCGAGACCTGGAACCGTCAGGGCGGAAAGCTTGACCAGGGTGCGGCGGGTGGTCGGCATGGGGGTTTCCTCCTCCGGGGTTAAGCGGGGCGCCGCGCGCGCATGGCCTGGGCGATGGTGCCGTCGTCGAGCCAGTCCAGTTCGCCACCGACCGGAACGCCGCGGGCAAGCATGCTGACCTTGACGCCCGCGCCCGCCAGACGGTCGGCCAGATAGTGGGCGGTTGTCTGGCCATCGACGGTGGCCGGCAGGGCGAGGACGACTTCGACGATGGCCTCATCGGACGCCCGCGAGATCAGGGCGCCGACGCGCAGGGAATCGGGGCCGACCCCGTCCAGGGCCGAGAGCAGACCGCCCAGCACATGATAGCGGCCGCGAAAGGCGCTGGCCCGCTCCATGGCCCACAGGCCGCCGACCTCCTCGACCACGCAGAGGATCGCCGGATCACGTGAAGCGTCGGCGCAGATGGCGCAAGGATCGGTGCTGTCCAGAGACCCGCAGGCGGCGCAGGTGCGCACCCGCTCGGCGGCGGCGGCCAGGGCGTCGCTGAGCGGCGCCAGGAGCTGCTCGCGCTTCTTCAGCAGCATCAGGGTGGCGCGGCGGGCCGAGCGCGGCCCGAGGCCCGGCAGCTTGGCCAGCAGGGCGATCAGACGTTCGATCTCGGGTCCGGCGGAAGCGGCCATGCCAGATTAGTAGAACGCGCCGGCCAGATCGCCCAGCCATGCCTTGACCGCCGGCTGCGTCGCCTCGGGCGTCGCGCCGTTGCGCACGATGATCAGGTCGCGGTCGGGGCAAAGCACAATGTGCTGGCCTTCATAGCCGTTGGCCGAGAACGATCCGGGACCGGCCAGACCCAGCCACCAATGGGCGCCGTAGGGGCCATCGGGACAGTCGGGCTGTTGGAAGGTCGGGGTGCGGGCGTAGTCGACCCAACCCTCGGGCAGGAGGCGTCGGCCCTCCCACACGCCATCGCGAAGATAGAGGAGGCCGAAACGGGCGAAGTCCTTGGGCGTGGCGAAACAGAAGGATGAGCCGATGAAGGTTCCGGCGGCGTCGAAGCGCGGGGCCGCGCTGGTCATCCCCAAAGGTCCAAACAGCCTCTCGCGCATGAAGGATTCGAACGCCGGGCCGTCGGCGCGCAAGGCCTGGGCGACGCACCGGCTGACGATGTTGCTCGTGCCGCTGGAGTAGGCGAACCAGCTTCCGGGCGGATGAGCGAGGGGGAAGGCGGCGGCGAAGGTGGCCACGTCATCCTTGCCCTTGCCGAACAGCATCTCGATGACATCGGAGGGGTGATCGGGGGAGTAGGCTTCCACGAAAGCCAGGCCGCTGGACATGCGCAGGAGATGGTCGAGGGTGATCTCGCCGCGCGGATCTCCGGTCCCTTTCCACTCGGGGACGTTGGCCGGAGCCTTGATGTCGAGTCGGCCATCGCCGACGGCGAGCCCGACCAGGGCGTGGGTAATGCTCTTGGCCATGGACCATGAGCGGCAAGCCACGTCGGGCCCGAAGTCGTCGGCGTAGCGCTCCAGCACCAGGCGGCCGCCCTGAACGATGACCACCGCCTGGGTCAGGCCCAGATCCGCGGGAGGTTCGGCCGCGAACGCTTCATCGAGGAGGCGCTGGATTTGGCGTGCGTTGGCGCCGTGCGGCAGGTCGCCGGGCGGCCACGCCCGGGTCGGCCAGGGCGCCCCGGCCGGTTGGGCGGGAAGCGGCGGCAGGCTCACGCCAGATCCTTGGCCAGTTCCGAGCGCGTCTCGCCGGTCAGCACGGCCAGGTGTCCATAGAGCGGATGATCGCAGCCGACCATCACCGGGACGCGCGGATCGTGCAGCCTAGCGGCCTGATCGTCGGTGAGGGCGAAGCGCAGAAAGTGCACGGACGAGGTCTTGCCGTCGTCGCGGGTGCGATCGATGTCGCCCTCGGGGCGGCCGGCGGCGCGATGCTCGCCGATGCTGAGGAAGAAATGGTCCTCCACGCCTCCGAGGCTGGCCAGGATGGCGGCGCGGCGGACTGGATCGTCGATCTCGAACATCACCGTAGCCACCAGCTCCCGCCCCTGGGGGATCAGCGGATTGTAGGCCGCTAGTTCGTCGGCGAGCTGGGCCGCCCCGCCCTTTTCGGTGAGCAGCATCTCCTGGATCTGGAAGAGCATGGTTTCGAAGGATTCGAAATAGAGCGTGCAGTGGGGGCCAAGGGCGATGCGGCGCAGCCGCTTGACCGGCGCCAAGGCGGCGCGGCGCGCCTTGCGTTCAAGGGCGTAGGCCTTGTCGGGAATGATGTCCTGGGTTGTCACTTGGCGCAGCGAGGCGGGCATGGCGGGCGCTCTTCTAGGTGAGGCCGTAGGCCTGGGCGAAAATCTCGATGGGGTGAGCCTGGCGCGGCGGCGCGGCGCCGGCGGCAAGCTCGGCGCCGACCAGTTGGCCAAGGTGCTTGCAGGCCAGGGGACAGTCCGAGCACAGGGTCTCATTGGCCTTGGCCGCCACCTGGCGGGCGGCCGGGGCGCCGACTTTCACGGCGATGGCGTGGGTCTGTTTCATCACCCCGAAGGTGCCGCCGTGCCCCGAGCAGCGCTCGACGATATCGACCTTGGCGCCGGGGATCAGGCGCAGCATCTGGGCGGACATGGCCCCCATGTTCTGCGCCCGCGCGTGGCAGGCGTGGTGGACGGTGACGCCGCCGGCCGGCGCGGCGAGGCCGGGCGCAAGGCCGTGAGCTTTGGCAGTCTCGACGACATACTGGCTGATGTCCCGCGTGGCGGCGGCGAGGCGCCTGACCGGCTCGCTTTCGGGAAGGATCAGCGGCCATTCGAACTTCAGCATTAGGCCGCAGCTGGCGGTGAGGGTGACGATGTCATAGCCCTCGTCGATCAGGGGCAGGAGCTCGGCGGCCACCCGCTCGGCGCGCGCCGCCACCTGCGCGATATCGCCGGCCTCCAGCTGGGGCATGCCGCAGCAGACCGGATAGGCGAAGCGAGTTTCGATACCCTGTTTGGCCAGCACGGCGGCCGCGGCCACGGCGGTCTCCGGGGCGTTGTAGTCGACGAAAC
>PMOM01000288.1 GCA_003161535.1 Caulobacteraceae bacterium
TCACTTCGATCGCCCCAAGGGCAAGCGCGTCCCGTCCATGAGCCTCAAACCCCTGGTCGCTCCCCTGGCGGCCCTGATCGGCGCGCCGGTGGCCTTCGCCGAGGACTGCGTCGGCGAGACCGCGCAAAAGGCGGTGGCGGCCATGAAGGACGGCGATGTCCTGCTGCTGCAGAACCTTCGCTATCACGCTGGCGAGGAGGCGGATGATCCGGCCTTCGCCAAGGCCCTGGCGACCAACGGCGACCTCTTCGTCAACGACGCCTTCTCGGCGGCGCACCGCGCCCACGCGTCCACCGACGCCATCGCCCGTATCCTGCCGAGCTACGCCGGCGAGGCCATGCGTCGCGAGTTGGAGGCCTTGGATGCGGCCCTGGGCGCCCCGAAGCATCCGGTCCTGGGCGTCGTCGGCGGGTCAAAGGTCTCGACCAAGCTCGACCTTCTGCACAATCTGGTCCTCAAGCTGGACGCCCTGGCCATCGGCGGCGGCATGGCCAACACCTTCCTCTTCGCCCAGGGCTGGGCGGTGGGCGCGTCCTATTGCGAGAAGGATCTGGCCGACACCGCGCGCGGCGTCATGGCCTTCGCCGAAAAGCACCACTGCGAGCTGCTGCTGCCCATCGACATCGTGGTCGCCGAGCGGGCAGCGCCGGGCCAGGCCGCCCGCGCGCGGGCGCTGGGCGAGGTGGACGAGGACGAGCGCATCCTGGACGCCGGACCGCGCACCGTGGCGCGCCTCGCCGCCGCCATGGACAAGGCCGCGACCCTGATCTGGAACGGCCCCCTGGGCGTCTTCGAGACCCCGCCTTTCGACGCCGGCACCACCGCCGCGGCCCGTCACGCCGCCGCCCTCGCCAAGGCCGGCAAGCTCATCGCCGTGGCCGGTGGCGGCGACACCGTGGCGGCCCTGCACCACGCCGGGGTCGTCGATGATTTCACCTTCGTCTCCACCGCCGGCGGCGCGTTCCTGGAGTGGATGGAAGGCAAATCCCTGCCCGGCGTCGCCGCTTTGCAAGCGGCCGGCGGCGACGTAAGCTTGGCCTGAGAATCTAGGGGGGCTAGGACATGGCGCGGATCACGCTTCGGCAGCTTCTCGACCATGCCGCCGAGCACGGCTACGGCGTGCCGGCCTTCAATATCAACAACATGGAACAGGGCCTGGCGATCCTGCAGGCCGCCGAAGCGGTCAATGCGCCGGTGATCATCCAGGCCAGTCGCGGGGCGCGGCAATACGCCGGCGATATTGTCCTGGCCAAGCTGATCGACGCCCTGGTCGAACTGCATCCGGACATCCCGGTGGTCATGCACCAGGACCACGGCAACAACCAAGCGACCTGCGCCACGGCCCTGCAGCACGGCTTCACCAGCGTGATGATGGACGGCTCGCTGAAGGCCGACGCCAAGACCCCCGCCGATTATGACTACAACGTCCACGTCACCCGCTCGGTGGTGGAGATGGCTCACTGGGTCGGCGCTTCTGTCGAAGGCGAACTGGGCGTCCTGGGTAGTCTCGAGACCGGCATGGGCGAGAAGGAGGACGGCCACGGCTTCGAGGGCAAGCTGTCGCACGACCAGTTGCTCACCGATCCGGCCCAGGCGGTGGATTTCGTGCGGGGCACCGAGGTCGATGCGCTGGCCATCGCCATGGGCACCAGCCACGGCGCCTATAAATTCACCCGCAAGCCGGACGGCGCGGTGCTGGCCATGGGGGTGATCGAGGAGATCCACCGGCGCCTGCCCAACACCCATCTGGTCATGCACGGCTCATCCTCGGTGCCGCAGGACCTGCAGGACGTCATTAACCGCTACGGCGGCGTCATGCCGCAGACCTGGGGCGTTCCGGTCGAGGAAATCCAGCGCGGCATCAAACATGGCGTGCGCAAGATCAACATCGACACCGACAACCGCATGGCCATGACCGGCGCGATCCGCAGGGTGCTCGCCGAGCACCCCGGAGAATTCGACCCGCGCAAGTATCTGGTCCCCGCCATGGACGCCATGCGCGCGGTCTGCCGCCAGCGTTTCGAGGAATTCGGCGCCGCGGGCCAGGCGGCCAAGATCAAGCCCCTGCCGATGGCCGCCATGGCGGCGCGCTATGCGGCCGGGGAGCTCGCGCCGAGGTTCGGCGTGGTGCGGCAGGCGGCGGAGTAGGCGGGCGCCCCGCGGATCGATTTGGACCAGAAACGGTGGACGCCGGTCTGAGCACCAGTCTTAGTCGCCGTCGCCATTCCAGAGCGCCAATTCGTCGTCCGGCAGTGGCTCGAAAAACGCGTCGGTGAGATAAATTTGACCCTTCATCGATCCGAAGGCCCGCTTCCTGGCGGCGGATGCCACCGGGATCAGTTTGACCAACGGCTTGCCTCGGCTCGCGATGACGACTTCCTCGCCGGCTAGCGCCAAATCGATGAGCTTGGAGAGCTGGGTCTTGGCCTGGCTGACGGTGAAGATCATCAAGAACGGCTAGGGTTCCGCCCGGTACCCGTCAAGCCTCCGCTTTGGCGCCGCTCTTGCGCCAAAGCTGGCCGGTGAGGATGTTGGCCAGTCCCATCCAGCCGACGTAGGGGGCGGCGAGGCTGGAGGCGGGGGCGTCGACCTTGCGCGCTTCGACGGCGTAGGCGCACGCCGTCCCCACCGTGGCCACGGCGGTGGTGAGCTGGCTGCCGCCCAAGCGCCGGGGCCCGAAGGACATCCACAGCGCGTTCAGGCCCTGCAGAGCGGTCCACAGGCTCAGGGCGCGGGTGCGGGCGCGGCTCGCCGGCGCGTTCCACAGGCGCAGTCCCGACAGGGTCAGGGCCATAAAGAGCGGCGGCCAGACCATGCCGAACAGGGCCTTGGGCCGCTGGAACGCCGGCGGATGCGCCAGGCCGTCGTCGCCGCCAGACTCGCCGCGTCGCGCGATCAGGGCGGAGATGGCCACCGCTCCGGCGGTGAGGGCGACGCCGGCCGCCACATGTCGCGCGGCCCGCTCGCGGCTGCCGGCTCGCCTATCGAGGGCTCGAAGTCTTCCGTGCATGATCGGGCCTCCTCAAGCCGCGCGAAGGGAACGGCGCCTTGCCGGCTAAGTTCCAAGATGGCGGGGGCGCGGCGACGGTGTAGTCTCACGCCGCCATGACCTTCGATGCGCTTCTGCTCTCGCGCCTGCAGTTCGCCTTCACCATCGCGTTCCACATCATCTTTCCAAGCTTCACCATCGGCCTGGCCAGTTTCCTGGCGGTGCTGGAAGGCCTGTGGCTGATCACCAGGCGCGAGGCCTTCAAGACGCTCTATCTCTTCTGGCTGAAGATCTTCGCCATCTCCTTTGGCATGGGCGTGGTGACCGGGGTGGTGATGAGTTACGAGTTCGGAACCAATTGGAGCGTGTTTTCCCGGGCCGCCGCGCCTGTGATCGGGCCGCTCTTGGCCTTCGAGGTGCTCGCCGCCTTCTTCCTGGAATCGAGCTTCCTGGGCGTCATGCTGCTGGGCTGGAAGCGGGTCGGTCCGGGCCTGCATTTCACGGCCACCTGCCTGGTCGCCGTCGGCACCCTCATCTCGGCCTTCTGGATCATTTCGGCCAACAGCTGGATGCAGTCTCCCGCCGGCTTCATCGCAGGAGCGGGCGGCAAGTTTGTCGCCGTCGACTGGTGGGCGGTGATTTTCTCGCCGAGCTTCCCCGAGCGCCTGGTCCACATGGTCCTGGCCGCCTATCTCGCCACCGCCCTGGTGGTCGGCGCCGCCAGCGCCTTCATCCTGCTCAGGAACTCCGCCCACGCCGAGTCGAGGCTCGCCCTGCGCATGGCCATCGGCATGTACGCCATCGTCGCGCCCCTGCAGCTGGCGGTGGGCGA
>PMOM01000085.1 GCA_003161535.1 Caulobacteraceae bacterium
CACCAGATTGTCGATCACCACCTCGCGCAGTCGCACGCGGCCGATGGTCAGCCGGCCGATGGCCAGCGCCCCGATGGCCACCACACCAAAGGCCAAGGCGCCGACCGCCAATGCGCCGACCGCCGTGCCCACGACCGCCGTTCCCCCAGAAGCCGCGCCGGTCGGCAACAAGCCGCCCCCTCGGCGGTGGGTCGGTTGCCACTGGACAAGGTCCTCGGGCGCATCGAACGGCTCGGCCGCGGCCTGATCGTCCGGGTTCTGGTCATTGGGCATGGCAAGTCTCCTTAGGTCGTCGAGGCCGAAGCCGGAGGGCGAACTGGCGTCGGCGCGCGCGTGGCGCTAGAAGCGCGCACCTTCAAATCCATAGACTTGCAAGAACGATGGCCGGGCACTCAAAGTTCAAGAACATTCAATTCCGCAAGGACCGTCAAGACGGATTGCGGTCGAAATTGTTCTCGAAATTTTCCCGCGACATCACCCTGGCGGCCAAACAGGGGCTGCCCGATCCGGCCGCCAATTCACGCCTTCGCCTGGCCATCGCCAACGCCAAGGCCGAGTCAATGCCCAAGGACAACATCGACCGGGCGATCAAGAAAGCCCTGGGCGGAGACGCCGATACCCTCGAGGAGATCCGCTATGAAGGCTTTGGTCCGGGCGGCGCCGGCCTGATCGTCGAGGCTCTGACCGACAACCGCAACCGCGCCGCCGCCAATGTGCGGGCGCTGTTTGGCAAGAACGGCGGCAATATGGGCGAGACCGGCTCGGTCGCCTTCATGTTCGAGCGGCTGGGCCAAATCCGCTATCCGCCGGCCGCGGCGTCGGACGAGGCGATCTTCGAGGCGGCCATCGACGCCGGCGCGCGGGACGCTTCAAGCGACGCCGACGGCCATGAGATCCTCACGGCGTTCGAGGACCTGACCGACGTCGCCCTGGCGCTGGAGGCCGCGTTGGGTCCGGCCCAGTCCACCCTGGTGATCTGGAAAGCCAAGGACGATGTCCCCGTCGCCGGCGCGCAAGCCGCCGCGCTAATCAAGCTCGTCAACGCCCTTGAGGACGACGACGATGTGCAGAACGTGTGGACCAACGCCGACATCAGCGCCGAGGAGGCGGCCAGATTGGCGGGCTAAGCCGCGCTAAAATCCCGCGCCGATCCGCCCTAGCTGCCGGCGCATCTGCTTCAGGCGCTTGTCGATCTCGGCCATGGTGCGGTTGAGGGCGCCTTCGTCATCGCGCCAGACCTGGGTGGCGCGCAGCCACACGGCAGTCATGGCCGCCAGTCGCGGCGGCGTGGCGTCGATGCCGGCGCCTTCCAGGATGGCGCGCGCGGTTCGCGGGAAGTGGCGGGCGAAGGTCAGGGCCGCCGCATCCAGGCCCATGTCGCGGGCGATGGCGGTGAGGGGCGCGCGGTGCGGCTCCATGACTTCGACCCGCGCCATGACGGCGTCGAACAATCGGTCGTGGACATCGTCGGACGCCGTGACGGCCGTGGCGAGCGGGGCCTGGTCGAAGCGCGCCGAAAGAAGCGCCAGCAGGGCGAACTTGCCGTCGGCGCGGGCGTAGAGATCGGGCAGGGCGACGCCGGCCTCCTGGGCGATGTCGCGCAGGGATATCTCCCGCCACGGGCGTTCGGCCGCCAGCTTCAGGAGGGCGCCGGTGGCCCGCGTCAGATCCTTCTCGCCGATCATCTCGATGCGCCCAGCTGCATCGACCGGGCCACGGCGGCGGCGACCGTGCGCTCCATGAGGGGGCCGAGACCGTCCGCGCCCATCAGCACCCCAAGCGCCGCCTGGGTGGTTCCTCCCGGAGAGGCGACCTCGCGGCGAAGGTCGCCGGCGTCCTGGCCGCTCGCCTCAAGCAGGACCGCCGCGCCGGTGAGGGCGCCTCGGGCCAGGATGCGGGCGGCGGCGGGCTCCAGGCCGGCGGAGATTGCGGCCGATTGCAGGGCCTCGACCAGCGCGTAGAAATAGGCCGGCGCCGAGCCGCAGGCGGCGGTGGCGGCGTGCAGCTGAGCCTCTCGCGGCAGATCGACGACGGCGCCCAGGGGCTCGAAAAGCGCGCGGGCGCGTCGGCGGGCATGGGCGTCGTTCGCCCACACGCTGGCCGCGCAACGGCCGATGGCCGCGGCGGTGGTCGGCATCACCCGGGCGACGGGCCGTCCGTCGAAGGCCGCCGACAGATCCCGCTCGGCGACGCCGGCGACAATGGAGACGACCACCGCCTCCTTGCCCAGATGCACAGCGATGTCCTCGGCGGCCTGCCGCCATGCCGCCGGCCCCACGGCCAGGACGACGGTGTTCGCCGCCGCCAATGCCGCATCGGGACCGTTGAGCGCCGCGCCCCACGCCGCCGCGGCCAGGGCCTCGGGCCCAGGATGGGGATCACGCACCATCAGATCGTCTGGCGCGAGGGCGCCGGCCAGTCGCCAGCCGGCTATCAGGGCGCCGCCCATGTGGCCGGCGCCGATCAGCAGGACGGGCTTGGCGGCGGCCTCCATGGGGCGGGCGTCAGGCTTGGCCCAGGGTCTCGAACATGCACGAGGCCATGGCTTCCTCCGGCGTCTTGCCGCCGCCGATCAGGAAATCGAAGGCCGGGTAGAACCTGTCCGCCGCCTCCATGGCCGCGTCGATCATCGAGGCCGTCTGGGCCATGGTGGGCCGTTCGCCGTCGGGAAGGGCCATGGCGTGGCGGAAGACCACCTCGCCGTCCTCGGCCCACACTTCGAAGTGACCCAGCCACACCCTCTGGTTGATCAGATTGATCAGCGCCTGGGCGCCGCCGCGCAGGGCCTTGTCGGCCTTCATGTCGATGGAAAGGCAGAGCTGCAGACAATCGGCCTCGGGCCGCCAGGCGAACCACAGCTCATAGTCCCGCCAATCCCCGGTGAGGC
>PMOM01000124.1:0-2732 GCA_003161535.1 Caulobacteraceae bacterium
GTCCTGGGCATCGATCCCATGGTGCAGCGCGACCGGCAGGACGAGGCCATCGGCGTCATCAAGCGCCTGTTCGCCGGCGAGCGGGTCACCCACGAGAGCGATTGGTTCACCCTGCGCGACGCGCGCCTGCAGCTTTTTCCCTTGCAGGAGGACCTGCCCTTCGCCGTGGCCTCACAGATCAGCCCATCGGGCATGACCCTGGCGGGCAAGTACGGCGCCGGGGTGCTTTCCATCGGAGCCATGGCCACGGCCGGATTGCAGGCCCTGCCCACGCAATGGAGCTTCGCCGAGGAGTCCGCCGCCAAGGCCGGTCGCACCGTCGATCGCGCCAACTGGCGGGTGGTGATGGCCTGGCACATCGCCGAGACTCGCGCCGAAGCCCGCGCCCAGGCCAAGGAAGGCCTCTTCCGCTGGCACAATGAATACACCGTCGGCACCCTGATGCGGCCGGGCGCCCTGCCCTTCAAGACCGCCGACGAGGGGGTCGATCAGACGGCGTTCGGGGATGGCGCGGCCGGGGTCATCGGCACGCCCGACGATCTGGTGAAAGCCATCCGCGACCTGATGGAGATCAGCGGCGGCTTCGGAACCGTCATCGGTTTTGCTCACGACTGGGCCAACCGCGAGAACACCGCCCGCAGCTGGGACCTCGTCGCCCGACACGTCATCCCCGAGATCAACGGCTACCTGCAAGGCTACCGCGACTCTCGCCAATACGTCATCGAGCACCGCGAATCCTTCGAGCGCGCCGGGGCGGCCATCATGAGCAAGATCATGGGCAATGAGCGCGCCGCCGCCGCCCTGCAGGTCACCTTGCAAGGCCGCTCCGCCATGCCCGCCGGCCACGCCCCCGACCTGCGCAAGGCCAAGACCAAAGCCCCGTCCTCGTGAGTCTCGCGTCCAGGACCGCGGTGGTCACAGGCTCGACCAGCGGCATTGGCCTGGCCATCGCCCGCGCCCTGGCCGCCGAGGGCGCCAATGTGGTCATCAACGGCTTTGGCGAGGCCGGCGAGATCGAGAGCCTGCGCGCGGACATCGAGACGCGGTTCGGCGTGCGGGCTCACCATTCGCCCGCCGACATGACGAGGCCCGATCAGATCACCGCCATGATCGCCGAGGCGCGGGACGCCTTCGGCGGCGTCGACATCCTGGTCAACAACGCCGGCGTGCAGTTCGTCGCCCGCATCGAGGACTTCCCGGCCGAAAAATGGGACCAGATCATCGCCATCAATCTGTCGGCGGCCTTCCACGCCATGCGCGCCGCCGTGCCCGGCATGAAGGCGGCCGCTTGGGGCAGGATCATCTCCACCGCCTCGGCCCACTCCCTGGTCGCCTCGCCCTTCAAGTCCGCCTACGTGGCCGCCAAGCACGGCATCGCCGGCCTGACCAAGACCGTGGCCCTGGAACTCGCCGCCCACGGGGTGACGGTCAACTGCATCAGTCCGGGCTATGTGTGGACGCCGCTGGTGGAAAACCAGATCCCCGCCACCATGGCTGCCCGCGGCTTCACCCGCGATCAGGTGATCAACGACGTGCTGCTGGCCGCCCAACCGACCAAACAGTTCGTCACCCCCGAGGAGGTCGCTGCCTTCGTTGTCTATTTGACCTCCGACGCCGCCAAACAGATCACCGGCGCCAATCTTTCCATGGACGGCGGCTGGACGGCCGCCTGAGGGGCAGGCCTAGCGGAACGGGTCGATTATGGTCACGCCCTCGATCTGGCGGCCGTGGCTCATATCTTCGGTGTACAACTCCGAGCAACCCAGCGCGCGCGCCGCGGCGATGATGGCGCTGTCCCAATACGAAAAGCCGTACGAAGCCTTGATCGCTAGGGCGGACTTCAGAACCGCCAGCGTATTGTCCTGCACCTCGCCGCCGAGCCATACGTCGATCCATCCGATGGCGATGGCATGGGACAAGGGGTTTGGGCGGCTGGCTCGGGTGGCCTGAACATAGAACTCCTGAAGAACCTGGACCGAGACGCCCCAGCCGCCGCGATCAAGCAAGGCCTGGGCGAGCCGCCGCTTGCGGGCTTCCTCGGCCATATTGCTGATCGCATAAATCAGGACATTGGTATCGACGAATCGACTTGCGCTCACCGGCGGCGATCGTACAGCTCGTCACGCGACAGCCGATCCGCCGCGCTGAAGGGGCCCATGGCCGCGCGCAACTCCGCCTCCCGCCGTTTCAGCCGCTCGGCCTCGCTTTCACCCGAAGCGACACCGTTGAGGAATTGCCGGACCATCGCGGACACGGAGGTGTCTTGCTCCGCCGCCTTGACCCGCGCGCGGCGATAGGTGTCATCATCAATGGTGACTGTGATATTTTTCATGTTGTCACAGTATCACGGTTCCACAGTCTGGCAAGCGGCGGTTGGAGGTTTCAGGCGGCCGGCATAGGATCGCCGCCATGCCAACGCGCGCCGTGACGGTCGACTCCTCGGACAGCCTGATCGGCCTCGACGAGATCCTCGCGGCGCGGGCGCGCATCGCGCCCTATGTCGGCCAAACCCCCATCGTCGCCATGACCCCCAGCGGCCTTCGCCTGAAGGCCGAGAGCCTGCATCCCATCGGCGTCTTCAAGATCCGCGGCGCCTTCAACGCCCTCCTGCTGCTCGACGCCGCCGCCCGCGCGGCCGGGGTGGTGGCGCACTCCAGCGGCAACCACGCCCAGGCGGTGGCCTATGCCGCCAGGCGCCTCGGCATCCCCGCCGTGGTGGTCATGCCCTCCAA
>PMOM01000124.1:2753-4500 GCA_003161535.1 Caulobacteraceae bacterium
GCGATCATGGCGGGGACCGGGACCATCGGGCTGGAGATTCTGGAACAGGTTCCGGATGTCGAAACGATCTTCGCGCCGGTCTCCGGTGGCGGCCTGATCGGCGGACTGGCGGCGGCCATCAAACTCACCCGGCCGGCGGTGCGCGTCATCGGCGTGGAGCCCGAGCTGGCCGCCGACGCCTATGCAAGCCTCAAGGCCGGGCGCGTGGTCAGCCTGACCGCCGAGGAAACGTCGCGCACGGCGGCCGACGGCCTTCGCGTGCAGCATCTGGGCGCCCGAACATGGCCGCACCTGCGCGCCTTCGTCGATGAGATCGTCACCGTCTCGGAAGACGCCATCGGCGAGGCCATGCGCCGCATCGCCCATGAAGCACGGCTGGTCGCCGAGCCCAGCGGCGCGGTGTCGGCGGCCGGCGCTCTGGCGCATGCGCGCGGGACCGCTCACAGCGTGGCCGTTCTCAGCGGCGGCAACGTCGATCCGGCCCTCTACGCGGCGATCCTCGGCAAGGCCTGATTCCCGGCGACCAGACGGCCGATCAGCGCCGGGATTTGGCAGCCTTGGCGCTCGCGCCCGCCACCAGCAGGCCGCCCACCAGTCCGGCCACCGCCGCCACGCCCACCGCCGCGTAGGGTTTCTCCCGCACGAAGGGATCGACCTTGTCGGCCATTTTTTGAGCCTTGTCGGAGGCGCGGCCATAGGCGTCCTTGGCCTGGGCGCTGGCCTTGCCCGCGGCGGCCCTGGCCTGATCGCTGACCTTGGCGGCGGCTACCTTCGCCTTGTCGCCGACCTTGGCCGCGGTCGCCTTGGCCTTGTCACTGACCTTGGCGGCGGTCGCCCTGGCTTGACCGTTCATTTTGGCGGCGGTGACCTTGGCCTTGCCGCCGACCCTGGCGGCGGTCGCCTTGGCGCGCTCGGCGGCTTGACCGAGCGCTTGCTGCGCCGATCCGGCCGCGCTCATCGCCTTGCCTTCCACCTGCATCGCCTCGCCGCGGGAGCGGACTTCGCGATCGTCAAGCGCCTCGCCGCTATAGCTCTCGATCTTGCCGGCGGCGGACTTGATGGCGCCCCGAGTCTTGGTCTCATTCATAAGCGTTCTCCTTCGCAGGGAACTAAACCGAATGATCGGCGGCGATGTTCCCAAGCTAGACCGCGATTTTTGATTTCGCTTCCATGCCCCGCGCCCGCGCCTCGGCGGCGGAAAAATAGACCAGGCCATCGCCCCAATCGTGAACCACGGCGTCCGCCGGCGGGCGGGCGCCGTCGCCGCACAGGAAGGCCAGTTCCTTTTCGGTGAGCATGCCCCAGCGCTCGAACGCCTGCGCCGGCGTCGGGTCGGCGCGCGGATCGGCCGTGGCGCCCGGCAGGGCGGCCTCCAGGGCCGCCGCATAGTCCTCGTAGGCGACCCAGCCGGCCGCGGTGTGCTCACCCCCCGGGCCGCGGAAAATCAGCGTCGGCAGGGCGTAGCGGTCGTGGCCCTCCGAATGCTTCAGCTCCCCGTTCATCGGGCCCTCGTGCTTGAGATTGCGCACATGGTCGTTGGGCTCGCGGGTCTCGCGCCAATCGGCCTGGTAGGCGGCGGCAACCTCGGCGAGGCGCTGGTCGGCGCGCCAGCGGGCCTGGTCGAGACCCGGCGCGCCCAGCGTGGCGGCTTCGAACTCGTCCGGCGTCTGGGGCCCCAGGCCGAAGACGAAGATCTGTTCGCGAAAGCGGCGCAGCACGGCGTCGGCGACGTCCTGGCCCTGGCGCT
>PMOM01000113.1:0-7247 GCA_003161535.1 Caulobacteraceae bacterium
TGCAGGAAAAGCGGGATGCCATGGGCGCCCGCGCCGCCCTCGCGTGACGCTGCCATCGCCAGGTCGACCGGGGTCAGCACGCCGGCGGAAAGGACGAACAAGGTCCCCGCACCGCCAAAGGCCACGCACTTCAAGGCGCCGCGGCGCGACGGATCGGATGGAGAAGCGGGGGGCATGGTCTTGGTCCTCTCGAAGGGGTTTCGAGAGCTAGACCGCGGCGCGTACGGTTTTATTCCCTAGGCGGCTGGAGCGCTGGTTTGCTTGATCAGCCGCACGAGGCCCCGCAGCTCATCAAGGCCGGTGTCGGAGACGGCGCACAGGACCAGGTCGCCGTTTTTCCAGAAGACCATGTGATCGCCGTTGCGGGTGGCGATGCTGGGCAGTTTCTCGTCGCCGGCCTTCCAGGCGAAAACGTCGATGACATGGGCGCCGTGGCGATAGACCACCACCGCGGCGCGATGGCCCTGCACATAGTCGGCGCGGCCCCCCACCAGGGTGTAGCCCGCCTTGGCGAAATCGCCGGCCGGGGGCGAGACATCGGTATGGCCGGCGAACCACGGCTTGACCGTGTGCCTGTCGCTGGAGACGACATCGATCAGGTGATCGGACATCAGGGCGCGCAGATGAGCGTTCATCACATCACCCTCCAGCGCGTTGGACGGCGGCGGCAGAACCATCAGAAAGGCCAGGGACGCGGCCAGCGCCATGGCCGCCGCCCCGCTCGCCGCTCCGGCGCCAAACCGGCCTCTTCCGGCCCAGGCACGGCGCGGGCTCGGCGCTGCGCCCCCGGCGCGCGCCAGACTGGCGGCGATGCGGCCGCGCAGGCCCTCATCCGCCCGGTGATAGGGCGCGCGCTCCCGCAGCAGCTTGCGGGTGGATTCCAGGTCGGCCAGCAGGGCGGCGCACTTGGCGCAGGTCTCCACGTGCTGCTCGACCGCCAGGGCGGCGGCGGCGTCCAGTTCGCCGTCGAAATAGGCCTGGGCGCGCATGGCTTCACTGCATGGCATGGGGCGCTCCTGGCTCATCGCTGCGCCATCGGGTCTTCAGCATGGTCCGCGCCCGCGCCAGGCGCGACATCACCGTGCCGATCGGCGCGCCGGTGATCTGGGCGATCTGGCGGTAGGAAAGGTCTTCCATCTCGCGCAGCACCAGGACCTCGCGGAAATCTTCCGGCAGCCCTTCGATGATGCCGCCAAGCCGGCGGCCCTGTTCGAACTGAATGACCACCGATTCGGCGTCCGGCTCATCGGCGAACAAGGCGGGATCGCCCAGGGCGACATCGTCATCCAGGGGCACGGTGGCGGCCAGCGGGCGCCGCGAACGACCGACGGCGGTCAAGAAGCAGTTGCGCACGATGGCCAGAAGCCACGGCTTGCCGTCGCTTCCCCGGAAAGTCTCGAATGAGGAATAAGCGCGCAGCATGGCCTCCTGAACGATATCGTCGGCGTCCACGGGCGGGCGAGCCAGCCAGCGGGCAAGGTTATAGGCCGCGTCCAGATGCGGCATCGCTTGCGCCTCGAAGCGTCGGCGCTTGTCATTCATCCCCGCATCTCGCCGCTATCCGCCCCTGTCTTTCATGGCCGTTACGCCTTGGATGACCCGTGAGGCGAGCGATTTATTCCCGTGCTCGCACGCAAGCGCCAAGGCCAAACACCCCTCGCCTATCCCGCCCCACCGTGGCGCGCCTGGGCCAAGGCGTCCTTCTCCCACTCCAGGAACTCCGGCGTCTCCAGCAGGCGCTCGGCGTAGGCGCCCGCGGCGCCGACATCGCCATGGTCGGAAAGGCGCACGCCATAGCTGCGAAAGCGCGTCGCCACGGGGGTGTAGAAAGCGTCGGCGATCGACCAATCCGACCCGAGCAGGAATGGGCCTCCAAAGTGGGCCAGAAGCTGCGACCACAGGGCGACCACGCGGCGCACGTCCTCGGCGGTGGCCGGCGCGATGGTGGCGGTCTCGCGGCGGGCCAGATCCATGGAAAGCTCCCCGCGCAGGGAGTGAAATCCCGAATGCATCTCGCAGGCGGCGGCTCGGCCAAGCGCCCGGGCGGCGACGTCGGCGGGCCATAACCCGGCCTTCGGGAAGCGCTCGGCGAGATATTCGCAGATGGCCAGGCTGTCCCAGACGGTGACGTCCCCGTCCTTGAGCACCGGGACCAGACCCGACGGCGATCCGGCCGCCACGGCGTCGTCGTGCGTGGTCTCGGCATGCAGCTTCACATAGGTTTCGGTGAAGGGCGCGCCGGTGCGCTTGAGGACCAGCCATGCCCGCATCGACCAGCTCGACCACACCTTGTCGCCGATTATCAGTTCCATGAATCTCTCCAGCTGTTGAAAAACCAGCGGCGCCGAGGCTTAGGTCCAGGCTACAATCGCGACAAGGCACGAATGTGCGGGTTCGGGGAGACGCATTGATGACCCAGATGGCCGCGGATCAAACCGCCTCGGCGCCGCGAAGGCCATTCTTCTCCGATCGCTACAAGGGGCTCGTCCTCGGCCTCCTGGTCCTGGCCTACACCTTCAACTTCATCGACCGGACGATCATCGCCACCATCGGCCAGGCCATCAAGGTCGATCTGAAGCTCACCGACACCCAGCTGGGCCTGCTGGGCGGCTTGAGTTTCGCGGTGCTCTACACCCTGTTGGGCATCCCCATCGCCCGTTTGGCCGAGCGCCGCAGCCGGGTCTCGATCATCTCCCTGGCCATGGTGGTGTGGTCCGGCTTCACCGCCGCCTGCGGCTTCGCCGGCTCGTTCGTTCAGCTTTTGGCGATGCGCGTGGGCGTGGGAGTGGGCGAAGCGGGCCTCTCGCCGCCGGCCCACTCGCTGATCAGCGACTATTACGAACCCAGGCGGCGGTCGACGGCCCTGTCGATCTACAGCTTCGGCATTCCACTGGGGACCATGATCGGCGCCGTGGCCGGCGGCTGGCTGGCCAAGACCTACGGCTGGCGCATCGCCTTCATGGTCGTCGGGGCCCCCGGCGTGGTCATGGCTCTGCTGGTCAAACTGGTCATCAAGGAGCCGCCGCGCGGCCACTCCGATCCCGCCGAGCGGCCGGCGCTGGCCGAGGATGTCGCCGCCCATGCGGTTGGAGCCGCCGGCGGTTCCTGGCTGGGCCGGGAGTTTGGCGAGCTGGGCGCGGTGATCGGCCGCCTGTTTGGTTCCTGGCCGGTGCTCAACATGGTGCTCGGCGTCACCCTGGCGTCCTTTGCCGGCTATGGCGCCGGCCAGTTCGCCCCGCCCTATTTCAACCGCGCCTTCGGCCTCGACTACGCCACCGTGGGGCTGATTTTCGGGCTGGTCGGCGGCTTTTCCGCCGGAGTTGGGACGCTGGCCGGCGGCTTTGTCAGCGACTGGGCGAGCAAGCGCAACGCCGCCTGGTATTCTCTCACCCCGGCCATCGGCCTGGCCATCGCCACGCCGATCTACATCCTGGCCTATAGCCAGACCAACTGGCGCGCCGCCGCGCTCATCCTGCTGATTCCCGGGATCTTCGCCTACACCTATCTGGGCCCGACCTTCGGCGTCGTGCAGAATGTGGTCGAGACGCGCCAGCGGGCGACCGCGACCGCCGTCCTGTTTCTGTTCCTCAACTTCATCGCGCTTGGCGGCGGCCCGGTGTTCACCGGCTGGATCATCGACCGCTTCGCGCAAGGCGCGTTCAACCACACTGGCGGCCTGACCCTTGGCCAATCGCTCTCGGGCCTCTTCAGCGGCCCCGGCGGCGGAACGGCCCGCTTCGCCACCCTCTGCCCGGGCGGTATCGCCGCGCCCGGATCTCCCGTGGCTCTGGCCGCGCGCTGCAAATCCACCCTGATCGGCGCCACCCAGCACGGCATCATCGTCACCCTCTTCTTCTACGCCTGGGCCGCGTTCCACTATCTGCTGGGCTCCTTCGGCCTGGCCAAGCAGCTCGGCGCGGCGGCGGCGGAACGAAAGATGCGGGAGGCGTAAAGGCCCGCTCCCTTTTCCCCGCGAAAGCGGAAAGCCAGCGCAAGGACTCTTCCAGCCAAGCTCGGCTCAGGCTAAAGCCTCCCCATGATCTCCCGCTACGCGCGCCCCGTGGCCGCCGAAATCTGGTCGCCCCAGACGCGTTTTCGCATCATGTTCGAGATCGAGGCCCATGCCGCCGACGCCATGGCGGCCCTCGGCGTCATCCCCAAGGCGGCGGCCAAGGCGATCTGGGAACGCGGCGGCAAGGCCATTTTCGATGTCGAGCGCATCGATGAGATCGAGCGCGAGATCCGGCACGACGTCCTCGCCTTTCTGACCCACGTCACCGAGATCGTCGGCCCCGAAGCGCGCTTCCTGCACCAGGGCATGACCTCCTCGGACGTCAACGACACCGCCCTGGCCGTCCAGCTCACCCGCGCCACGGATCTGCTGCTGAAAGACGTCGAGGCGGTGCTCGCCGCCCTTAAGCGTCGCGCCTTCGAATACCGCCTGACCCCCACCGTCGGGCGCAGCCACGGCATCCACGCCGAGGCCACCACCTTTGGCCTCAAGCTCGCCGGCCACTACGCCGAGTTCGCCCGCGCCCGCGAGCGCCTGGCCATGGCCCGCTTCGAGATCGCCACCTGCGCCATTTCCGGACCCGTCGGCACCTTCGCCAGCGTCGATCCGGCGGTGGAGGCGCACGTCGCCGAAAAGCTCGGGCTGCGCGTCGAGCCGGTCTCCAGCCAGGTCATTCCCCGCGACCGGCACGCCGCCTATTTCGCCGCCCTGGCCGTGGTCGCGTCTTCCATCGAGCGCCTGGCGGTGGAGATCCGCCACTTGCAGCGCACCGAGGTTCGCGAGGTCGAAGAGCCCTTCGAGGCGGGCCAAAAGGGCTCCTCCTCCATGCCCCACAAGCGCAATCCCATCCTCACCGAGAACCTCACCGGCCTGGCGCGCCTGGTCCGCGCCGCAGTGATCCCGGCCTTGGAGAACGTCGCCCTCTGGCACGAGCGGGACATCAGCCACTCGTCGGTGGAGCGAGCCATCGCGCCGGACACCACCGTGCATCTCGATTTCGCCCTTTGCCGACTGGCCGATCTCATCGATCGCCTGGTGGTCTATCCAGAAGCCATGGCGCGCAATCTGGACCGCCTGGGCGGCCTGGTGCACTCCCAGCGCGTGCTGTTGGCCCTGACCCAGAAGGGCGTGTCGCGCGAGGCGGCCTATGCGGCGGTGCAGGCCAACGCCATGAAGGTGTGGCGCGGCGAAGGCGCCTTCACCGCCCTCTTAAAGGCCGATCCCGAGGTGCGCCCGCATCTATCCGACGCCGAGATGGCCGAGATCTTCGATCCGGCCTGGAATTTCAAATACGTCGATACGATCTTCGCCCGGGTGTTCGGGGAAGCTTGAGGAGAACCCGTCTTCCCCGCGAAAGCGGGGACCCAGGCTTTTTGCTAGGGCGCGAGCGGAACCAAGGGCAGACACAGGGAGAGTTTTCGCGCTGGGTCCCCGCTTTCGCGGGGAAAGCGATATAAGGCCGAACGCCTAGGCCCCGGCGGTCACCTGACCGCGGGCGATGGCCAGAAACTCGTCCATCTTGGCGCGGATTTCGCCCTGCTGCACGGGCAGGCCCGAACCGGAAAGATCCTGGGTGACCTTGCGCAGGACCTCCTCGTCGCCCGGCTGGCCGATGTCCGACTTGACCACGGCCTGGGCGTAGTCGCCGATGTTCTCAAGTCCCATCAGGCGGGCGGCCCACTCGCCGACCATGCGGTTGCGCCGCACGGTGGCGCGGAACTCCTGCGCCTGATCGATGGCGAATTTGCTCTCGAAGGCTTGTTCCCGTTCATCGAAACTCGTCATCGGTTTTCCGCCAAGCGAATCAAACGCGCCCGATATCCTGCACCGCGTCGCCGACCCCGACAATCGACAAAGCGCTGCTGTTGCGGGTCGCCCACATTTCGTCCCCAGCTTTCGAACGCGACGCCAAGGCGAAGGTTCAAACCCGCTGGTCAGACGATGTCGTGAAAGCGCCGAAAATCGATCGCGCGCTCCCCGTCGTCATTGGTGGTGAAGATGTCGGCCAGCCGTGCGTCCCAGACGATCTCCTCGGGCCGGTATGAGGTGCGGGCGTGGATTGTGGAGACAAAAGTCTCGTCCAACCCCTTCATCACCACCAGAATCTCGGCCTGCTTGTCCAAGAGGCTCTGAGTGGTCTCTCCGAAAATCGGGCTCCGCTCGTCTATTTGGTGCATCACCTGCCAGGTCATGAAGAACAGCGGCGAGCGCGAGCGCAGCAGGGAAAGGTCGTCGAACCGGCGCAGGACCGCTCCCTCGGCGGTGACCACGTCATGGATCAGAGTGACGCTCACTTCGGCCTCGACGACGAGGTTGCGGCGACGGTTGGCGGCGCGAAACATCAGGGTGGGCACGCCATCCATCGGGGTGACCACGGCGCGGCGGGTGAACATGATCCGCGCCGTCGGCCGCGAGATGCGCGCGAACAGCAGGCCGGTGGCGACGCCAAGGTTGAGCAGGCCGATGAAGGTCTCGCTGGTGGCCACTAGATTGGCGTACAGGCTGCGAGGCGACATCACCCCATAGCCCAGCGTCCCCAAGGTCTGCACCGAGAAGAAAAAGGCGTCCTGGAAGCTCCCTGGCCGAGCGTTGGCCACGCCGCCCGGATCAAGCACATACAGGGTGGCGAAAACCGCATTTACGGTGAGGAAGGCCAGGCCGATCACCCCTAGGAAGGCGGCCGTCGGCAGGGTCAGGAGGATATGATAGGCGTCGCGCCAGGCGTCGCGCGGCAGCCCGATATAGGGCAGGCGCGAGGTTCCCATGCGTGGCGAGGTTCCCATGCGTGGATAGCGGGCCGGCGAGGGCGCGTGGGGCTCGGCGCCCGGCGATCGTGCGCTGTCTTCGGCGGTCATCCCCTCTCCTTGCCTTGGCGGGCGGACCTTCACCAGATCGGCCCTCGCGGGGCAAGGCCCGCGTTTGCGCGGCCGGGCCGGTTCGGCTAGGCTCCGCCGGGCCCTGATGAAGTCAAACGCGATCGCCAAATTCGAACCCGCGCGCGGCGCCGTTGTCCGCGCGCGCTTTCATTTTGCGGCGCCCGCCATGACCGGAGGAGAGGCTTATGACCATCAAAAATAGCAAGAAGATCTACGAGGGCAAAGCCAAAATCCTCTATGAGGGCCCCGAGCCCGGCACCCTGATCCAGTATTTCAAGGACGACGCCACCGCCTTTGACGGAACCAAGAAGGCGGTTCTCGAGGGTAAGGGCGTCATCAACAACCGAATCAGCGAATAT
>PMOM01000113.1:7269-7587 GCA_003161535.1 Caulobacteraceae bacterium
CTGGAAGTGGTTTGCCGCAATATCGCCGCCGGCTCCCTCTCCAAGCGCCTGGGCCTGCCCGAGGGCCAGGCCCTGCCCCGCTCGATCATCGAGTTCTATCTCAAGGACGACAAGCTGAGCGATCCGATGGTGGCCGAGGAGCACATCACCGCCTTCAACTGGGCCGCCACCCAGGAGATCGACGACATGATGGCCACCACCTTGCGGGTGAACGACTTTCTCACCGGCCTCTTTGGCGCCGTCGGCATCACCCTGGTGGACTTCAAGATCGAATATGGGCGAGTGTGGGAAAACGATTTCTCGCGCATCATCCTGGCC
>PMOM01000092.1:0-1858 GCA_003161535.1 Caulobacteraceae bacterium
TCGGGCCCAGCGACTATGTGCCGTGGCTCAACGACAACAAGCTGTGCTTCCTGCGGCTCGAGGGCGCCCTGTTCGGGGCCGTGCCGATGAACATCGAGGTGCGCCTGTCGGTGGAGGATTCCCCCAATTCCGCCGGCGTGGTGATCGACGCCATCCGCTGCTGCAAGCTGGCCCTCGACCGCGAGGAAGGCGGCGCGCTGATCGGGCCTTCGGCCTTCTTCTGCAAGCACCCGCCGCTGCAATTCACCGACGACGAGGCCCAGCGGATGACCGAGACCTTCATCCATCGGCCGCCCGGCGCCGCGGCGCGGGTCAAGTGCCTGATCGTCGCCGCCGGCCAAGGAACGCGCCTGCGCGACGTCGCCCCATCCAAGCCGCTCGCCGACATCAAAGGCACGGCCCTCATCGAGCGGGTGATCGATACCGCCCATGCCGCGGGCCTCACCGAATTCGTGGTGGTGACCGGCTATGAAGGCGCCAGGGTTGAAGCCTTCCTGCGCGACATGGCCAGCCGCCGGGGCCTGGACATCCGCTGCGTGCGAAACGCCAACTTCAAGGCCTCCAACGGCGTCTCGGTGGCCGCCGCCGAGGGGTATCTGGAAGACCAGTTCGTCCTGCTGATGGCCGACCATCTGTTTGATCCCACCATCCTCAGCGACCTGCTGGCCACCGGCGGAGACCCTCACGGCGCGGTGCTGGCCGTGGACCGGCGCCTGAAGAGCCCGCTCATCGATCCGGCCGACGTGACACGTGTGCAGACCGACGCCCGCGGCGCCATCCAGGCGATCGGCAAGGGCATCCCCGGCCACAATGGCCTCGATACCGGCATCTTCCTGGCCTCCAAGGCCCTGATCGGGGCCATCCGCGCCGACCTCGCCGCCGGCGGCGACGGCAGCATCTCGGCGGGCATGCAGCGCCTGGCCAAGGACGGCCACGCCTCCGCCTTCGAGATCGGCGACCGCTTCTGGCTGGATATCGACGACGCCGTCGCCCACGGCGAAGCGGAGCGGATGACGGCATAGAGCCATACCGTCCGAGACGAAATCGCCCAGTATGGTCCGCGGCCTAGCCACGCTCATCGTCTTGTCGCTGATGGCAGGCGCCTGCTCGCGGGCCCCGTTGCCGCACCCCTCGCCGGCGGCCGACGTGGATTGGCCCTTCTACGGGGGGGATGCGGGAGGCCAGCGGTTCTCAACCGCCGCGCAGATCACGCCGGCCAACGTCGCCGACCTGAAAGTCGCCTGGACCTTTTCCACCGGGGACGCCGCCACCAAGGCCGAGGCGCTGCGCCATGCGTCTTTCGAGAACACTCCCATCCTGGCTGGCGGCCGGCTCTTCGTCTGCTCGCCGTTCAACGAGGTGTCGGCGCTGGACCCGGGGACCGGCCGACAGCTCTGGCGGTTCGATCCGCGCATCGACACCAGGGTGCGATATCCGAATGACTTCACCTGTCGAGGAGTAGCCTATTGGCGCGATCCGGCCGCGCCTCCCGCCGCGCCCTGCGCCGAGCGTATATTCCTGAACACCAACGACAGGCGCCTCTTCGCCCTGGATGCGGCCAGCGGCCGGACCTGCGCGATGTTCGGTGTCGGCGGGGAGGTCGACGCGGCGCCGGGCGTCATCCTGGCCCATCCGGGGGAGATGCAGATAACCTCTCCGCCGGTCGTGAGCCACGGTGTGGTCATCGTCGGCTCATCCATCGACGACAATCAGCGGGTGAAGGAAGTTTCCGGCGCCGTGCGCGCTTTCGACGCTCGCACCGGTGCGGCCAGATGGAGCTTCGATCCCCTGGCGAACGCGGCTCCTGGGGTCATCGCCGGCGCGGCCAACGTCTGGGCGCCGATGTCGGTGGACGAGG
>PMOM01000092.1:1877-12502 GCA_003161535.1 Caulobacteraceae bacterium
GGAGACCGGTCGCGTCGCCTGGGCATTCCATACGGTACACCACGATGTTTGGGACTATGACAATCCGGCCCAACCCACCCTAACCACCATCACCTGGCGCGGCGCGAGTCGGGCCGCCGTGCTGCAGCCGACCAAGCAGGGCCTTTTGTTCACCCTCGACCGCGATAGCGGCGCCCCGGTCATTCCGGTGGTTGAGCGCCCGGTTCCGCAGAGCGGCGCGCCGGGCGAGAGTCTGTCGCCAACCCAGCCCTTCCCCATCGCCCCGGCCCCCTGGCGCCCAGCCACATCGACGCCAAGGACGCTTTCGGCCTCACCCCCTGGGACCGAAATGTCTGTCGCCGAAAGATCGCCGCGGCGCGGCATGAGGGTCTCTTCACCCCCCCGTCGCTTGCCGGCACAATCGTCTATCCCTTCACCGGCGGGGGCGTGAACTGGGGCGGCCTGGCCTTCGATCCGACGCGGAACGTCATTTATGTGAACACCTCCAGCGCCCTGCACGTGGTCACCTTGATTCCCGCCGCCCGCGTCAAGGCGGCCCAGGCGGCCGAACCGGACGTGGAGATCTCGCCGCAGGCTGGCGCGCCCTACGGCATGCGCCGTCAGGTTCTGCTCTCTCCGCTGGGCCTGCCATGCAATCCGCCGCCGTGGGGCGTGCTGCATGCCTTGGACATGCGCGACGGGCATGTCCTGTGGGCCGTCCCGCTGGGCACCACTCAGGACAAGGCGCCATTCTCGCAATACCTGCTGCCTCACGTCGGCATGCCCAATTTCGGCGGTCCGATGGTGACCGCCTCGGGACTTGTGTTCATCGGCGCGACTCTGGACGACTACCTGCGTGCTTTCGACGCCGCCAACGGCCGGGAGCTCTGGCGCGCGCGGCTACCCGCCGGCGGCCAAGCCACCCCGATGACCTATATCTGGAAGGGACGCCAATATGTGGTGATCGCCGCTGGGGGGCATTCCAAGTCCGGCACCAAGCGGGGCGATAAGCTCATCGCGTTCGCCCTGCCGGAGTGAAGCCGGCCTAAGGCCACGCCTCCGCCTTCGAAATCGGCGAGCGCTTCTGGCTGGATATCGACGACGCCGTCGCCCACGGCGAAGCCGAAAGGATGACGGCCTAGGCCCCTACCGCCAGGGCTCCGGACGCGGACGCGGCCTGCTCAAGGAAGAGATCGGTGTAGGCGTCGACCATGCCGGCGATGTCGAAGTTGGCGGCGCGGGCCGGCCCATTGCGCCGCAGCCTCGCGGTCAGCTTCGGGCTCTCCAACAGCACGTCCATGGCGGCCCCAAAACCGGCGGCGTCCTCGGGCGGGACGACCCAGCCGCTGATACCGTGCTCGACCACCTCGGCGGGGCCGAAATCGCAGGCGGTGACCAGAGACGGCGCGCCGCAGGCCAGGGCCTCGGCGACCACGCTTGGAAAGCCTTCCCAGCGCGAGGGCAGGACGAAGAGCTCGGCCTTGGACATCCAGGCCCAGGGGTTGGCGCAGAAGCCTTCGAACTTCACCCGCGAAGCGATGCCGAGTTCGGCGGCCTGGCGCTTGAGCTCCGCCTCCAGGCCTCCATCGCCCAGGATCACCAGATCCATGCCGGCGGCGGCGCGGCTGCCGGCGAAGGCTTTCAGCAGCAGATCATGGCCCTTCTGGTATTCCAGGCGGCCGGCGGTGACGATGAACGGCCGCGTCTGGGGCCGGGGCAGGGGCTCGGTGGCCAGCCGCTGGACCTCACTCAGATCGATGGGATTGTGGATCACCCGCACCTTGGCCCCATCGAGATCGAGCCTGGTCCGCAGTCCATTCGCCATTTCGTGTGAATTGGCGAGGAAGACGTCCGCGGCGCGATAGGCGCGGCGGGTCACCGACTTGATCAGGGCGCGACCGGCGCCGGACGCCAGTTCATCGTCGATCACCTTGTCGGTGTTGTTGCCCTCGCGGACGATCCAGCGCGGGCGCGTCGGGCCCAGGCCCCGCAGCACGAAATAGGTGAGCACGCCCATGCCCTTTTGAAAGCTCATGACCACGTGAGGGCGATGGGAGCGGATCATGCCCGAGACATTGGCTGGCGCCAGCACCCCCGCCGCCAACAGCTTGTGCGGCCGGTAGAAGCTCGCGCTGTGGCCCTCGAAGGCTAGCCAGTCCTGACCGACGGGCGAGACGTCGATGCGACTGGCGTCGGCGGCGGCGAGGAAGGGTCCCGCCTTGCGCAGCAGGCCCATGCGAACGTCGACAAGCTTGGGATCGCAACGGTTGAGCAGATGCACGGCCACCCGTTCGGCCCCGCCGCCTTGCAGCGAGGAGAGCAGCAGCATGACGCGCACCGGCTCGTTCATGCTATGCCTTCAGAAAATGCCCGCGCCCGGCGAATCCGGCCCGGAAGGTGTTTCTAGCCGGGCGGGGCGGCCAGGAGCAATGCCGTTGGCGGCCAGAGCGCGAGGGCGGACGGTTTGACGCAATATGAATTGCTGGTGGGCTCCGCCGATTTCTGGAGGCGCGCGGCCGCCGACTGCGCGACCGCGCAAAGGCGCCTTTACGTCCAGGCGATGAGCTTCGAAGGCGATGCCGCGGGGCTGGCCGCGGCCGCCGCCATCGCCGCCAGTCCGGCGGCGGACCGCCGCGTGCTTGTGGACGACTATACGCGCCTGGTGATCAACGATCGCCTCGTGCGCTCCCCCGCCGGCCTCCTGGATGGCGGCCTGCAACGCGAGGCGGCGTCCACGGCCAGGATGTTCGACGCCCTGGTCGCCGGCGGGACGCCGGTGCGGGTGACCAACAGGGTCGGTCGCTGGGGCGGCGGATATGCCGCGCGCAACCACAAGAAGCTCATCGTCGCCGACGACGTGGCCTATATCGGCGGCATCAATTTCTGCGACCACAACTTCGCCTGGCATGACTTCATGCTGCGGCTGGAAGGCGGCGCGGCGGCGGACTTTCTGGCGGCGGACTTCGAGGCCACCTTCGCCGGGAGGCCGCGCCCGGGAGCCATCGAGCTTGGCGAGGCGCGGCTCATCAGCCTGGACGGGAGATCCAACGCCGAGGGCTTCGCCGGAATCCTTGATCTGATCGAGGCGGCGACACGGACGATCACCGTCATCAGCCCCTACCTCACCTTCCCGTTCACCGATGCCCTGGCGCGGGCCGCCCGCCGCGGCGTCAAGGTCCTGCTGATCACGCCCTGGGCCAACAACAAGCCGGTGGTGCGCGACGCATTACTGGGAGAGGCCTCGCGGGCGGGCTTCGAGGTCAGCCTTTCGCCCACCATGATTCACCTCAAGGCCCTGTTGATCGACGGAACGTCGCTGGTGGTCGGCTCGTCGAATTTCGACTTCGTCAGCTTGGCGGCGGAGGAAGAGTTGATGGCGGTGGTCACTCAGCCGGCGCTGATCGAGGATTTCCAGCGGCGCGTCACCGCCCCGGCGCTGGCGCGGGCCCTGCCCCCCGGGACTCATCGCGTCTCACCGCTCATCGCCAAGGCCAGCCGATGGGCATTGAAGCTCGCCGAGCAGGCGGCGCTCGCCGCCCGTCAAGCGCCCCGCACGGCGCGGGGTTGGCCCGGTTAACCCTCGTTCCTAAGCGGCGGCCGCCGTCGCGCGCTGGGGCGAGCGCCAGGCGTCCAGGAAGCTCGCCTGATGGACGCAGGAGACGGTGCAGAAGGGCGCGCAGGCCTTGGTCGTATTGTATTCGCGGTCGATGTCGCCTTGGCCGTACTCAAGCAGGGGCGTTCCCGGGGAGCCTCGCTGCTGGGAGCAATAGTGCACCAAGCCGTCTTCGCAGATGTAGAGATAGCGGGCGCCCGCCCGGCAGCGCCAGTTGTTGGGCCGGCCGGCCATCAGATTCTTCTGAAACATCAGGAAGTTGATCTTGTGCGCCAGGGAGCCCTTGCCCATCAGCAGGTCATAGACCTCGCGCTGGGTGACCGACATCGGCTCCAGCGTGCCCTGGGCGTCGTGCAGGACGCCGACAGTGTGGCTGAAGCCCAGGTCCTTGGCGGCCCGGGCCACCTCGAGGGCGTCGTTGGTGCGCTCTTCGGAGATGCCCAGCACCGAATTGATATTGACGTGGAAGCGGGCGTGTTCGGCCAGAATCTTGAGCTTGCCGGCCAGGGATTTGAGGGTTTTCTGGGTGATCGCGTCGGGCTTCACGCCGTCGATGGAAATCTGCATTTCCTGCAGGCCCGCCTCATTCATGCCGGCGATCTTCTTGGGCGTTAGCAAAAAGCCGTTGGTGATGGTGGTGGCCACCATGCCGTGATGGCGGATCCGGCGGATGACCGCGTCATGCTGGGGATGGGTCAGCGGCTCGCCGCCGGTCAGGGTGACGATCTGGGTGCCCAGGGCCGCCAGGGCGTCGATCCTTTCGACCAGCGTCGCCAGGGGGATCGGTTTGGAGACCTTGTCGTACTCACGGCAATAGCCACAGGCGAGGTTGCAATAGCGGGTGACCACCACATGGGCGAGCATGGGACGGCGCGTCGATAGCAGCACCCGCGCGGCCACCTTCAGCCCGTCGCCCAGTGTCACGCCCGCCATGCCCTCACATCCCTTAGAGTTCGATGGCGACAAAATGGCCTGTTCGACCGACGGAGTCACCTAGGTCCGAAGAGCGCAGGGCCGAAATCCCTCTAACGATAGCTCAAATGCACGTGCAGGGTGGTGTCCCCGGCCGCCGCTTGGAACTTCACCGCGCCCAAAGACGGGGCCGAGAAGAAAATCCTGGGATTGTTGGAAAAGCCGAAGCCCTCGATCTCGCCCAACATGGCGTGGTCCCACTTCATGTTGGAATTGGCGTCATGATAGACAGCCACCGCGTAGGACCCGGGGCCTGGCAGCCAGACGCACATGGCGGTGACCGGCGCATTGGCCGGATTGCGCCAGACCACCAGGGCGCCGCCCTTCTTGAGGAACGCTCTGGCGTCATCCGGATAGAGGGTGGCCGTCATCAGGCCCTTGTCGGAATGCACCCCTTCGACGATGACGCGCAGGCGCGCGTTGCTGGGCGTGCCCTCGCATCGGTCCTGGGCCGCGGCCGGCGCGGCGGCGAGCAGGCCGGCGCAAAGCGCGCCCGTCAGGGCGGCGATCGACAACGTCATGGAATGCTCTTTCGTGAACCGGCGGGGGGATGGATCACCCAAATATGGTTTAAGCGCGGTTTACGCGGCGCCGATCTCACCGGCGCAGAAAGCCGTCGATGCCGGAGCGGGCGCAGTCAAAGCCAAGGTTCTCCGCCATCCGCTCGCCGGCCAGCCCATAGGCGTCCGCAAGACCCATCTGCGCCTGGCGCGCGAACAGCGCCTTGCCCAGCGCCACCGCTTCTGGAGGCTTGGCGGCGATGGCGGCGGCGGCCTCGTCCACGATGCGGTCCAGATCGGCGGGCGGCGCGGCGCGGTTGATCAGGCCGAGCTCGGCGGCCTCGCGCGCCTCCACGAAACGGCCGGTCAGCAGCATCTCCAGCGCCGCCTTTCGGCCGACCACCCGCGACAGCGCCACCGACGGCGTCGAACAGAACAGCCCCAGATCGATCCCCGAGACGGCGAAGCGGGCGCCTTGCGCGGCATAGGCGAGGTCGCAACTGGCCACGAGCTGGCAGCCGGCGGCCACCGCCGCGCCCTGCACGCGGGCGATCACCGGCTTGGGCGAGGCGACAATCGCCATCATCAGCGCGCTGCAGCGGGCGAACAGCGCCTCGTGCGCGGCCTTGTCATCGCCGGCGCGAAGTTCCGAAAGATCGTGCCCGGCGCAGAAGATGCGCCCGGCGGCGGCCAGGATGATCACCCGCACGTCGGTATCGGCGCCGGCCTGGGCGAGAGCCTCGTGCAGCGCCTCGATCATGGTCCGCGAAAGCACATTGGCCCGATCCGCATCGTTCAGGGTCAGCCGCAGGACGGCGCCGTCGGATTGGCGCAGGACCAGGGCGTTTGGCCGCGCGGCGGTCATGCGGCGAGCGCCAGAGCCGCGTGCGCGTGGGCGGTGATCTCGAAGGAGCGCAGCCGCGCCTGGTGATCGAAGATCGAGCCGGTGACCATCAGCTCATCGGCGCCGGTGCGCGCGACAAAGGCGGCCAGGCCCGCTTCGACGGTGGCGGGCGAGCCGATCACCGCGCAGGAGAGCGCCTGGGCCAGCATGGCCTTGGCGGTGGGATCAAGGCGGCTGTCCATGTCGTCCACGGGGGGCGGCAAGGGGCCGGGCGAGCCGGTGCGCAGGGCGACGAACGACTGCTGCAGCGAGCTGAAGAGGCGCCTCGCCTCGGCGTCGGTGTCGGCGGCTATCACCGTCAGGCCAAGCATCACATGCGGCGCGGCCAGCCGCTGCGATGGCTGGAATGTCGTTCGATAGATGCCGATGGCGCGCTCGAGTTCGGCCGGAGCGAAGTGCGAGGCGAAGGCGTAGGGAAGACCAAGCATGGCGGCCAGCTGCGCGCCGAAGGTGCTGGAACCGAGAATCCACACCGCGATGTCCAGCCCCGCGCCCGGCACCGCGCGCACCGCCTGTCCGGGCTTGGCCGTTTCGAAATAGTGCAGCAGTTCGACCACGTCGCGCGGGAAGCTCTCGGCGCCGCCGGCGAGGTTGCGGCGCAGGGCCTGGGCGGTCAGCTGATCGGTCCCTGGCGCGCGGCCCAGTCCCAGATCGACGCGGCCCGGGTAAAGCGAGGCCAGGGTGCCGAACTGCTCGGCGACCATCAGGGGCGCATGATTGGGCAGCATGATGCCGCCGGCGCCGATGCGGATGCGCTCGGTCCCTCCGCCAATGTAGGCCAGCGCCACCGCCGTGGCGGCGCTGGCGATGCCCGGCATGTTGTGGTGTTCGGCCAGCCAATAGCGCTGATAACCCAGCCGCTCGGCCTGGCGGGCGAGATCGAGGCTACCCCGAAACGACTGACCGGCGTCGCCGCCTTCGACGATGGGCGCCAGATCGAGCACTGAAAGCTTGGTCATGGGGTGGGATATAGGAGCAATGGCCGAGCGGCGGAACACGTCTCGCGGCGGCCCTGTCTCAGTTTGAATTTGGGATCGGTACCGGAGGGCAGTGAGCAGCTCGGCTTTGGAGCGCTACGGCGCGAGCCTGGTCCGTAACGTACATCTTTATTCCCACCTCGATCGCATCCGGCTGAGAAAGTGTCTCGTGAAATCGCTGAACGTCCTGGTGCGAAAAGGCACCGTCGTTGTTCTCTTCCGAGGTACACAAGAACACCACGCCTTTGGCAATCGTATCCGCGTCGTCTGGTCCGGCCGCCAGGTTTCTAGCGTTGCGGTAGATGCAATCCTCGAGCGCCTTGGTCGCGCGCATTCTCTCGTCCGGCGGACCCAGTAGCAATCGAGATTGGGCCCATCCCGCTTCATACTGACCGCAGTACGCTCCGATAGTCTGCGCGACTGCGTCACCCTGGGAATACGCGGAAAGAAACAGAGCACAGGTGATGGCTAGAGGGGCGCCTCTGTTCTTGGGGCCCTTAGGCATCCCAGCCCTTCGATTCCCAAACGAGCTTGCCCGCATCATCCACGAGACGGGCATAATCGGCTTCTCTCAGGCGCTCTGGAAACAAAGCCCGCATCTGGTCAACGGCGGCCGCGTCATTTCCGGCAGAGAAGTGCAGTTTCCCAATGCCCATACGGAGGGTCGACGGCGATCTGGGCGGGCTAAACATTTCTAGGTGATAGTCCATGAGGGCATCATACCACCGAGCCAGGTTGCGGCCCATGCTTGTCAACGGCGACCAATTTCAACCTGAGACGCTACCCTCGCGGCGCCGGACTTGCGCGGGGCCGCCCGTTCGGTCAGCACATCGCCATGGCTTTATCGCGAGCGCCACGCCTGTGGGATATCAGCCAGACCTTGCGCCCGGGCCTGCCGGTATGGCCGGGCGACACGGCGTTTTCCCAGCGGCGGCGATGGGCGATGAGCGACGGCTCGCCGGTCAATGTCGGGAGCTTCGAGACCACGGTTCATGCCGGCGCCCATGCCGACGCGCCGCTGCATTATCGCGCCGATGGCCCAAGCGCCGCCGAGGTCCCGCTGGACGCCTACGTCGGAGCCTGCCGACTGGTGGACGCGCGCGCCTGCGGCCAGGCGATCACCATGGCCTTCGTGGAAAAAGCGGTCCGTGAGCCGCCGCCGCGGGTGCTGTTCCGCACCTATGAGGCCTTCCCTCACGATCAATGGTCCAGCGACTATGTCTGCGTCGAGGCGGCGGCCATCGGTCATCTCGCGGCGCTCGGCGTGCGATTGATCGGCATCGATTCGCCGTCGCTGGATCCTGAAGGCTCCAAGACCATGGACGCCCATCTGGCGGTGCTGGCCGCCGACGTGCGGGTTCTGGAGGGCCTGGTGCTCGATGATCCGCCACCCGGCGATTATGAGCTGATCGCCCTGCCTCTGAAGCTCGCGGGGCTCGACGCCTCGCCGGTGCGCGCGGTGCTGCGGGAGATCGTCGCGTGAACGCGACCCTGGCGCAGGCGCGCGCCTGGGACGCGGCCGATCCCTTGCGCGAGTTCCGCGCCCGCTTCGCCTTGCCGGCGGGCGTGATCTATCTGGACGGCAATTCCCTGGGAGCTTTGTCCGTGGCCACGCAAGGTCGGCTGGGCGAGGCGATCAGCCGCGAGTGGGGCGAGGGCCTGATCCGCAGCTGGAACGATGAGGACTGGATCGGCGCGCCGGCCCGCGTGGGGGGCAAGATCGCCCGCCTGATCGGGGCCGGCGCCCATGAGGTGACGGCGGCCGATTCCACGTCGGTTAACCTCTTCAAGCTGCTCGCCGCGGCGCTTGGGGCCCGGCCCGGGCGGCGGGTGATCCTCACCGAAGCGGGAAATTTCCCCACCGATCTCTACGTGGCGCGGGGGCTGGCGGGTCTGGCGCCGGGCGTCGAGGTTCGCGCGGTGGCCAGCGACGCGGTGGCTGGCGCGATCAATGAGCAAGTCGCCGTCGTTCTCTTGAGCCACGTTCACTACAAGAGCGCCGCTCGGCGGGACATGGCGGCGATCACCGCCCTGGCGCATGGCGCCGGCGCCCTGGCGCTTTGGGATCTGAGCCACAGCGTCGGGGCCATCGAGATCGAGCTGAACGCCTGCGCGGCCGATCTGGCGGTGGGCTGCGGCTACAAATTCCTCAACGGCGGTCCGGGCGCCCCGGCCTTCCTGTTCGTGGCCGAGCGGTTGCAAGAGACCCTGGTCTCTCCGCTGACCGGCTGGATGGGTCACGCCGCCCCCTTCGATTTCGTCGATGACTGGCGCCCGGCGCCGGGGATCGGCCGCTTTCTCGCCGGCACGCCGCCCATGCTGAGCCTGCTGGCGCTGGAGGTCGGCGTCGACCTGGCGCTGGAGGCGGACGCCAAGGCGGTGGCCCACAAGGCGGAGCGGCTGTGGGAGCTCTTCGCCGGCGAGGTCGCGGCGCGCTGCGCGGCCCATGGCTTTCGCCTGATCACGCCGGCCAGGGCGGCCGAGCGCGGCAGCCACATCGCCTTCGCCCACCCGGACGGCTATGGCATCGTGCAGGCGCTGATCGCCCGCGGCGTGATCGGCGATTTTCGCGATCCGGACATCATGCGCTTTGGCCTGACGCCGCTCTATCTTGGCTACGAAGACGTCTGGCGCGCCGTCGAGATCCTCGATGAGGTCATGAAGAGCGAAGCGTGGCGCCACACGCCGCCGCGCGCCGCCGGACGCGTGACATGAGGCTCGCGCCGCCATGAAGATCTATTTCCTCGGCATCGCCGGGGCCGGCATGAGCGCGCTGGCCTCGATACTGGCTTCCGAGGGCCACGCAGTCGGCGGATCGGACGACCAGGTTTTCCCGCCGGTGAGCGCCTACCTCGAGCGCATGGGCATCGCCTATCACACCGGCTTCGACGCGGCCCTGGTTCCGGGCGACATCGACGCGGCGATCATCGGCTCCAGCGCCAAGCTTGACCTGCCCCGCAACCCGGAGCTGGCCAAGATCATCGCCCTGGGCGTCCCGCGCTACAGCTTCGCCGAGTTTCTGGCGCGCCATACGCAGGGCCGCGACACGGTGGTGATCGCCGGCAGTTTCGGCAAGTCAACCTTGACGGCGATGTGCGCGGTGTTGATGCGCGAAGCGGGCCACGATCCGGGCTATTTCATCGGCGCCGTCCCCCTGGACCTGGAGGCCACCGGCCACGGCGGCGCGGACCGGACATTCCTCATCGAGGGCGACGAATATATCCTCGGCGAGGACGACCGGCGCTCGAAGTTTCTGCTCTATCATCCCAGCGCCCTGCTGATCAGTTCGCTGGTCCATGACCATGTGAACGTCTTTCCGACCCTGGCTTCCTATGAGGCTCCGTTCGCCGAGCTGATCGATCTTTTGCCCCCGGGCGGGCTGCTGGTCTGCGCCGACGGCTTCGAGGCGCTGCATCGGCTGACGGCCGGGCGCGTGGTGACCTGGTACGGCCTTGAACGATGCGGCGGCTATTGGGCCGACGCCATCAAGATTGGGGAAGTGACCCGTTTCGATCTGGTCACCCCTGGCGGGACGCGCATCGCCCTTCTGACCGGGCTCCTGGGCCTGCACAACATCGAGAACATCGTCGGCGCCGCCGCCCTGCTGCTGGAGCGCGGCGAGGTGGACGCGGCGGCCTTGCAGCGTGGCGTCGCCGCCTTTCGCGGCGTCGCCCGGCGCC
>PMOM01000151.1 GCA_003161535.1 Caulobacteraceae bacterium
ATATCCATGGGGCCTTTGGGTTGCTTCAGGTTCGCGGGCGGCCGGGCGTCCGCCGGAGAATCGCTGGTGGTCGCCTCAAGCTAGTCTGCTTCACGCCGCGCGTCTGCGAGGGATTGGGGCGTCTTCAAGAAGATTCAACCGCCCTTGCTCGCCTTCAGGGCGGCGATTTCGGCGCCAAGGGCGGCCACCTGCGCCTTGAGGGCGTCGAATTCCTCGCGCCGGATGAGATCCAGATCGGCGGCCCATTTATCCGATTGAGCGCGAAAGGCGTTCTTGGCCTCCTCGCCGGCGGCCTGGGCCAGGCCCATGGCGGCTTGAGTAAGCTTGGCCATTTCGTCGAGAAACGGGTTTTGCGTCTGCATGGCTTCTCCTAGCCCATAAAGTCCAGGAAGGCGAACGACGCTACGGCGCGAGCCTCGCTACACCTTGGCGCGGGATCGCGTTAAGAGGCGGCATGGCGCTGCCCTTTCCAGACATCCGGCCCGAGATCTTCGCCTTTCCGGCGGTGCATGTGGGGCGTTGGACGCTGGGGCCCTTCGCGGTCCGCTGGTACGCCCTGGCCTATATCGCCGGCATCCTGCTGGGCTGGCGCTATGCGGTGGGACTGGTGCGCAACCCACGCCTTTGGGGCGCCAGCGCGCCGGCGGCGACCGCCTTGCAGGTGGACGACCTGGTCCTGTGGCTCACCATCGGGGTGATCGCCGGCGGCAGGTTCGGCTATGTGCTCTTTTACATGCTGCCGGTGGCCGCCTCCCGCGCCGCCCTTGCCGCCGACCCGGTGGAGATCATCCGGCTGTGGCACGGCGGCATGAGCTTCCACGGGGCCCTGATCGGGGTCATCGCGGCGCTGTTCTTCTTCGCCCAATCGAGGCGCATCGACCTTCTGGGGCTAGCCGACATTGTCGCCCCGTGCGTGCCCATCGGCCTGGGCTTTGGCCGCGTGGCCAATTTCATCAATGGTGAGCTTTGGGGGCGGGTGACCAGCGCGCCCTGGGGAATGGTGTTCTGCGGGCGCTACATTCCCACCGACGCCGACGGCGCCTGCGTGGCCGGCTTGGCGGCGCGACACCCGAGCCAACTCTACGAGGCCGGCCTGGAAGGCCTGGCGCTGTTCTTGGTTCTGCGTTTAGCGACGCACAAGGTGGGATGGCTGCGCCGGCGCGGCGCGGTGACCGGGCTTTTCCTGCTGCTCTACGGCCTGGCGCGCATCGCCCTGGAGCATGTCCGCATGCCCGACGAGGGACTGCGCAACCTGCCTTTCGGCCTCACCGTTGGCATCATGCTCTCGGTGCCCATGGTCGTCGCCGGAGCCTGGCTACTGTGGCGGGGCCTCAACGCGCCGCTGGGGCCGCCCATCGACGAGCCGGCGTGCCCATAGGCCTCAAGGACCGTCTCGTTGCGCTGATCGCCCGGAAGGGGCCGATCAGCGTCGCCGACTACATGGCCGCCTGTCTGCACGACCCCGCCGACGGTTACTACGCCGCCCGCCCGGCGCTGGGCGAAGCGGGTGATTTCATCACCGCGCCCCACGTCTCGCAGATGTTCGGCGAACTGATGGGCCTGTGGGCGGCCGAGGCGTGGGCGCGCCTGGGACGGCCGGCGCGGGTGCGCCTGGTGGAACTGGGACCCGGCGATGGGACGATGATCATCGACGCCCTGCGGGCGGCCAAGGCGGCGGCCGGGTTCCTTGCCGCCTGCGAGGTGTGGCTCATCGAGACCAGCGGGCCGTTGCAGGCGCTGCAGATGTCGGCCCTGGCGGAGGCGGACGCGCCGGCGCGCTGGGCGGCGAAGTTGGAGGATGTGCCCGGCGGCGCTCCGATGATCATTCTGGCCAATGAATTTCTCGACTGCATGGCGGTCCGCCAAGCCGTGCGCGTCGACGGGCGCTGGTTGGAGCGGCGGGTGGGCGTTGACGAAGGTGGAGCGCTGGCCTTCGTCCCGGGTCACCCGCACCAGTCCGTGGCGCAGGTGTTCGAGGAAGGCGCAGTGTTTGAGTGGTCGGAAGACTTGGCGGATTTTGGCCGGCGGATCGGCGATCTGGTTTCCCGCGCGACCGGCGCGGCGCTTTTCATCGACTATGGGCGCGACGCACCGGGCCACGGCGATACGCTGCAGGCGCTGCGCGGCCACCGCAAGGAAGGTCCCCTGGACAATCCAGGCCTTGCCGATCTCACCGCCCACGTGGACTTTCCCGCATTCCTGGAGGCCGCGCGCGCCGCCGGCGCGGCCTCGGCGCCGATCCGCCGTCAAGGCGACTTCCTGCGCTCCCTGGGCATCGAGGCGCGCGCCGAGGCCTTGGCGCTGGCCAGGTCGGACCGGTGCGACCTGATCGCCCGGCAGCTCGCCCGCCTGGCGGGCGCCGATCAGATGGGCGATCTCTTCAAGGTCGCCTGTATTCATTCGCAAGGGCTCGCGCCGCCGGGATTCGAGGCGCCGTGACCTCGCCGACCATCCTTCGATCTGGCCTGCTCTCCAGCGTTCCAGGCGTGCACCACGCCTTTTTCACCCGCCGTGGCGGGGTCTCCGGCGGCCTTTACGCCAGCATGAATCTGGGCCGAGGTTCGCGCGATCGGCCGGCCGACGTGGAGGAGAACCGACGCCTGGCGGCCACTGTCTTCGGAGCTCGACCCGAGGCGCTGAACATCGCCTATCAGATCCACTCCGCCGACGTGGTGATCGCCGACGCGCCTTTCGGCGATGACGTCCCCAGAGCCGACGCGGTCATCACCGCCCGCCCGGAACTGATCTGCGGCGCCCTGGCGGCCGATTGCGCGCCGATTTTGATCGCCGATGGTCGGGCGCGCATCGTCGGCGCCGTGCATGCCGGCTGGCGCGGGGCGCTGGCCGGCGTCGTCGAAGCGGCCGTCGAAGCGATGATCGGCCAGGGCGCGGCGCCCCAGCACATGGTTGCCGCCATCGGACCATGCATCGGCCAGGCGTCGTATGAAGTGGGACTGGAGTTTCTGGCCGCCTTCGCGGCGCGGGCGCCCGGTTCGGAACGGTTCTTCACCGCCGGCGCGACGGCGGACAAGCGGTGTTTCGACCTGGCGGGGTTCGTGCTCGCCAAGCTTGAGGCGGCCGGAGTCGGCGCTTGTGAATGGATCGGTCGCGACACCTGCGCGGAGGCCAGCGACTTCTATTCCAATCGGCGGGCGCTGAAAAACGGAGAAGACGACTACGGCCGGCTGCTATCGGCGATCATGCTCGAGGCTTGAGGCGAGGCGCCGCGTTCGCGGCATGCGGCAACATAAGCGTCCTACGGACGTTGTCTTGCCCTCGAGCGGAGCGCAATCACGCCATGACCGACTATCAAGCCGCCAAGGAGGCCGGCCTGGCGGCCAAGTTCGCCGCGGTCGGTCTGATCGGTTTTGGCGTCGACGCCCTGCTGCTGCGCATTGGCCTTTCGTTCGGATTTTCAATGGCGGCGGCGCGCCTCATTTCCCTGACCTGCGCCATGCAGGTGACCTTCGCGATCAACGGCCTGCACGTTTTTCGCTGCCTGACCCGCGCCAAGTGCGTCAAGCAATGGGTCGGCTACATGACGACAAACGGGTTCGGCAATCTGTGCAACTTCTGGATTTTCATCACCCTGGTGTCCTTGCACCGGCCGGTGTTGTCGAATTTCTGGCTGGCTTTGGGCGTCTCTTCGATGGCCGCCTATCTGATCAACTACGCCAGCGCCCGTCTTCTGGTCTTCGGCGCCGCGCGGCTCCGGGGAAGCGTCGCGCTAGGCAGCGTCGCCAAGGAAAGCGTATGCGGGCCGCCCGCCTCGGAGCCCGAGGCCCGCCCCGACACGCTTAACGGCCAGGAACGACGTGTCCCTGCGCCAGGTGGATGGTGATCGCCTCGCCGGTATAGGCCTTTCCGGTCCAGGACTCGCGCAGGCCGCCTGATGGCAATGGAACGCAGTAGGTGACGCCGAATGCGTAGGGATGCGATTGCTTGAGGCACATCTTGCCATCGGTGACTCGCCAGTGTCCGCGTGACGGGTCGTGCCGGCGGCCTTGCGCGGTGTAGCTTCCATCGGCGACGAGCCACAGCTCGGCCATGCGTCCGTCGGGATAGGTGGAAATGATGGTGTTGCCGAAGGCCTCGTCAACCTTTGAAGGTTCGGCCGCGGCGCAGGGCGGCGCCACGGCCAGGGCCAGCAGAATCAGGGTCGCGCGCATGCAAGTCTCCGTGGGCGATTGAGATAATCTGAACGCGTGACGGGGCCGTTCGTGCCCGACAGGTGGAGAGTCTAGGCGCGCCGGGGCTTTGCCAAGGCGGCCGGCGCTGATAGAGCCTCGCGCGAGCTCCTTTTGTGAGATCATCGACGGCGCCGCGGGGGTGTTTCATGAAGCTGCTGGCCGGCAACTCCAATCCTCAGTTGGCCGAAGCCATCGCCCAATCGCTGGATGTCCCCCTGACGCGGGCGCAGATCAAGCGGTTTCCCGACAACGAAGCGTGGGTGACCATCGACGAGAACGTCCGCGGCGAGGACGTCTTCGTGCTGCAATCGACGAGCTACCCCGCCAACGACAATCTCATGGAGCTGCTGGTCTGCATCGACGCGCTCAAACGCGCCTCGGCGCGGCGGATCACGGCGGTGACTCCCTATTTCGGCTACGCCCGGCAGGACCGAAAGACCGAGGGCCGCACTCCCATTTCGGCCAAGCTGGTGGCCAATCTGATCACCCGCGCCGGCGCGGACCGAGTGCTGACCATGGATCTCCATTCGGGGCAGATCCAGGGCTTCTTCGACATTCCCACCGATAATCTGCAGGCGGCGCCGTTGATGGCCGCCGACGTCAAGGCCCACTATGCCAAGACCGGCGACCTGTTGATTGTCTCGCCGGATGTCGGCGGCGT
>PMOM01000063.1 GCA_003161535.1 Caulobacteraceae bacterium
ACCTCGAAGGTGTCATAGGGCGGTGGCAGGCGGTCGGTGCGCAGGAGGGCGGAGCCCAGGCGCCGGGCCACCTTCTGGGAGGCGACGTTGGCCGCGTCGATGCAATGGATGACCTCGCTCCAGCCCAGATGATCGAAGGCCCAATCGATGGACGCGGCGGCCGCTTCGGTGGCGTATCCCTTGCCCCAGACCTCGCGCGCCAGACCCCATCCCACCTCGTCTCCGGGCCAACCGGCCGGCTTCCACGGCCCCACGCGCCCGATCCACGCCCCGGTCGATTTCTCGATCACCGAGAACATGGCGAAGCCCTGCAAGGTCCAGGCCCCGGCCACGGTCATGAAGCCCCGCCAGGCCGCCGATGGCGGCTGCACGCCGCCCAGATGCCGCATGGCCTCTTCGTCCGCGCCGAAGGCGGCCCATGGCTCGAAGTCCTCCATCCTGGGCGGGCGCAGGATCAGGCGGGGCGTTTCGAGGACGGGCTCGCCGTTCGCGCTCATGCCAGGGAAGGCTCGATCTGCTTGCAGGCGTCGATCAGGCCGCGCACCGAGGCGACGGACTTGGCGAACATGGCCTTTTCCGCGGCGTCGAGGGGAAATTCGATGATCCGTTCGGCGCCGCCGGCGCCGATGATGGTGGGCGCGCCGACGTAGAGGTCCTTCTCGCCATACTGGCCGGTGAGATGGGCGGCGCACGGCAGGGCGCGCTTTTCATCGCGAAGGTAGGACCTGGCCATGGCGATGGCGCTCTCGGCCGGGGCGTAGAAGGCCGATCCGGTCTTCAGCAGGGCGACCACCTCGCCGCCGCCGCCGCGGGTGCGCGCCACGATGGCGTCGATCTCCGCCTGGGTGATCACGCCCTGCTTGACGAGTTCGGGCAAGGGCAGGCCGGCGACGGTGGAGTGCCTGGCCATGGGGACCATGTCGTCGCCGTGTCCCCCCAGGGTCCAGGCGTGAACATCGCGCACCGAGACGCCCAGACGCTCGGCGAGGAAGAAGCGGAAGCGTGCCGAATCGAGCACCCCGGCCATGCCGATGACCTTGGCGTGCGGCAGCTTGGAGAATTCCCGCAGCGCCCAGACCATGGCGTCCAGCGGATTGGTGATGCAGATCACGAAGGCGCCCGGCGCGTGGGCCTTGATGCCGCCCCCCACCGCCTTCATCACTTTCAGATTGATGGTCAGGAGATCATCGCGGCTCATGCCGGCCTTGCGCGGCACCCCGGCGGTGACGATGCAGACATCGGCGCCGGCGATGTCGGCGTAGTCGCTGGTTCCCTTCAGGCGGACATCGGTTCCGATGATCGGCGTCGCCTCGTTGAGATCGAGAGCCTTGCCCTGGGGAATGCCGTCGACGATGTCGAAGAGGACGACGTCGCCCAATCCCTCCCGCGCGGCGATGTGGGCCAGCGTGCCGCCGATCATTCCGGCACCGATGAGGGCGATCTTGGCGCGGGCCATGGGGGTCTCCGAAACGAGGCTGAAGTGGTATCGGCGCGCGGTCTAGACCGGGGCGCGAAGCCTCGCAACGCTAGTCGCGTCTCAGCGTCACTCTCATGGCATTCCCGCTTTCCACCATCCGGCCGCTCCAGCCGCCGTGACGATCCTGTCGGAGAACCAGGGTGGCGCCCACCCCTCCGTGACCGGCGAAGCTCAGGCGAAGGGCGCCGCCCGTTCGGGCGATGTCGGAGACAACTCCCAGAGCGCCGGTCGCCCTCGAATCGCGCGGATCGCGCCAGGCGGCCTGAAGCGGTCCGCCGCCGCCCGCCGGGTCAACGATCTGAATGGCGTAGAGCGCCCGACCGCCGGCGTCGTACAGCGTCCAGCGCCCGTCGAGGGGACCCTGCAGGGCCTGGGCCGCATTGAAGGAGTCGCGCATGCGTCCCTCGAAGGCGGCGTCGGGCGGCGGCGTCGGCGCGGAAGCCATCGCCAGGACCATGAAGGCGACGAGCATCCTACCGCTCTTGCGCCGAGGCGATGGCGTCGGCGACGGCCACCATCTTGAGCGCCTGATCGCGATGCAGAAGCTCGGCCAAGCGGCCCTCGACGCGCAGCGCGCCCTTGCCGGCGTTTCGCGGGTCGTCAAAGGCGGCGATCACCGCCCGCGCCCAGGCCACCTCTGCCGGCGCCGGCGTGAACACCTCATTGCAGATGGCCAAATGGCTGGGGTGAATGAGCGTCTTGCCGTCGAAGCCGAACGCCGCGCCCTGCCGGCAGACGGCTTCCAGGGCGGCCAGGTCATCGATCTCGTTGTGCACGCCGTCCAGAATGATCAGGCCGTGCGCGCGGGCGGCCGTGACGGCCAAGGACAGCGCCGCGTGGAAGGGCGCGCGATCGGCGCTCTGGCGGGCGCCCATCTCCCGGGCCAGATCATTGACCCCCATGACCAGGCCGGCCAGTCTTGAAGCGCCGTGTTTGGGCGCGGCGCCGGCGATGGCGTCCAGCGCGAAGATCGATTGGACGGTCTCGATCATCACCCAAAGCCGGGTGTGCGCCGGCGCGGCGGCGATCGCCCGGTCGTAGGCCAGCACATCGGCGGGGCCGCGCACCTTGGGGGCGAGGATGGCGTCCGGCCCGGCGCTGGCCGCCGCCGCGAGATCGGCCTCGCCCCAGGGCGTCTCCAGCGCATTGACCCGCACCACCACCTCGCGACCGCCAAAGCCCCCCGCCGTCACCGCCGCCACGGCGGCCGCCCGCGCCTCCAGCTTCGCTTCGGGAAGGACGGCGTCTTCCAGATCGAGGATGACCACGTCGCAGGCCAGACTCCTGGCCTTTTCCACCGTGCGAGGGTTGGAGGCCGGCATATAGAGGGCGCTGCGGCGGGGGCGGGAGGGTCGCGAAACCATTGGGGACATCAGCGGTGGTTCCGGTGGCGCGAGCGGCGAATCTGGCCATAAGATGGGATCATGACCATCCGATACGACGAGACGGCGCGCAATGTCCTGGGCGGCGAACTCGAGCCATGCTCGGCCGATCCGCTGACCGGCTTCTATCGCAACGGCTGCTGCGAGACCGGGCCGGAGGATGCCGGCATGCACACCGTCTGCGCGGTGATGACCGAGGCGTTCCTGCGTTTTTCCCTGGCCGCCGGCAACGATCTGTCGACCCCGCGCCCGGAGTTCGACTTTCCAGGCCTGCGCCCAGGCGATCACTGGTGCCTATGCGCGCCGCGCTGGAAAGAGGCCCTCGACTCCGGCTTCGCCCCGCCCCTCGTGCTCGCCGCGACCCACGAGGAGGTCCTGGCCATCGCGCCGCTGGGAGTGCTCAAGGATCACGCGGTGGCGGGGTAGGGCGAGAGGGGCGGGGCGAATCCGGGTTGGCGAGCCCCGCCCAGGGGCCAAACCTTAATCCGCGTCACCGCCGGGAATGTCGGCTCCGGTGGAGAGCGGTCATTCCTTCACCTTAGCATCGCAGCGCGAGTGCGACGCGAGAGAACGCACATGGCTAAAAGGGAACTCGTGAACGTTCGTCAGGTCGGCCTCGGGGCCCTGATGAAGCGGGCTCACGACGCGGCTTACGGACATCCGACTTCGGCGATAGCTCCTACTCGGGCGACTCCGTGAACAGGCACCACAGATAATTCACAGTCACTGCATGAGCCGCAGTTCGGCCAGCGTGGGGATAGACGGCGATGACGTCCCCGGGACGCTTGCCCCGGGGATAGCTCACGAAATCAACTGCATTTCCAGTGACATGGGCGGTCCGCGTACCGTCCGAGAACTCAATTTCGAAGGCGCTATAGCCCATGCCCGACTCGCCGGCTGCATAAAGCTGCGCCGCGAAACGCGCGGGAAGCCGGAGCCGACTATCGCGGACGGCGATAACATCGTCGGCCGCAATCTCTTGTTTGCCGATGTCTTTTTCTGGCCAGACACCCCAGGCGCGATACCATGAAGAGGCTTCAGAGAAGTAGACCGCTTCCCGCCATTGCCCGTCGCGCCCGAGGGCGGCGCAGGGCCAATAGATTACGCCCCCGCCGTCGATAGGGGCGATGTTCGCGAGCGCGACCTTCAGCTTTGATGAGAGCGTCGGGTAAGTAGCCATTGTCCTTCAACAGTTTCATTCCTGCTTTTCATCTTCAAGGTCCGCCTAGGGTCGGATGCTGCCCGTTCGTGAACGTTGGAAGCTAGTCGGCTTCAGCCGCGACAGGCTTCGAGCCCATTGAGTGATCACCCGAGCGCGTACGACCGCTCCAGGCGATAGATCGATCCCGGCTGCGTGCGCCAACTCGAATAGAGGCCGAACGCGCGGGCGGTGAACGCGGGCGCCTTCATGAGACCATGCGCCTGGATCCAGGCGGCGACACGGGCCGGATCGGCGGCGCGAAGGTAGGCGAGGGTGACGTGCGCGCGCCAGGCGCGGGTGTCGGCCTTCAGGCCGGCGCGGCGGGCGGCGGTCTCGCAGCGGGAGCGCAGACGCGAGAGCGGCTCGCTGGCCTCGACTCCGGCCCAAACGGCGCGCGCGCCGGCACCGTCGCCGAACATGCCGACGCCCGCGAGGCTGATCTCGGAGGGCGCGCCGGCGATGACGGAAAGCTCGGACGCCAGGTCGTTGGCCTGGGGCTCGGCGTCCTCAGCCGGCCCGCGCGCGAGCGGCGGCGCTACACCCAGGCTTCACTACCACCCGGCACAACTCTCGTAGACCGCTGCGGCCGACGCGGCGGCAACGCCTTTGCACACATCAGCCTTGGCAAACTTTCCGCTGGCGTCGTGGCAGCGGCCGTTCTTGTCGATCTTCTGGGCAAATGCGGGCGCTGCAGCCTGCATGGATCAGGCAGGCGCAATCGATCCCGCGATCCGCTAGACTAGAGCGAGCGAAAGGAGGCCCGGACGGGTCCGGACCTCCTCTGGCGCGGCGCCGCGGATGGTCGCCGAAGCGGCTGCTACGATCGGCGCGAGGCTTCGATCAGTTGTGCGGCGTTGTGGCCGCGCCGGCGACGGCGCCCGCGCCGCCACCCACGGCGGCGCCAACCGCCGCGCCAGGGGCGCACCCGATCGGAAGCGTCACCAGACACCCGATCGCCGCGCCGATACCGGCGCCCGTCGCTCCGCCCGCCAGGGCGCGCGCGCCCGGATCCGCGTGCCAAGTCCCATCCTGCACGTAGTACCCACGGTCATTATCCGGGTCGGCGAGCCAGTGCACATGCTCGTCATTTTGGTGGGCGACATACCAATCGGATTTGTAGTAGGTGATCGGCGCGTCGGCCCCGTAAGCATACCTCCGGTGCACCCGCCAGCATTCACCGTACTGATTGCAGGCGACATAGGTATGTTCGGCGGCGCTCGCCGCCGTCGGCATCATCGAGCTTCCGCCCAGAATGGCGAGAAACGAACTCAGTCCCAATGCAGTGGTAAGAATCTTCATAACATCACCTTTCTCGACCATGGGCCGCAGGCCCGCCAGCTGTCCCCTCGGCTACAAACGAGGCGGGAAAGACCTTGGTTCCAGCTATGGATGGGGATGAGGGCAACCCGCGACGATGACCTGTGACGGGAGCGCCATGCCGCGTCACCTCGACGGAGGGTCATTGAGCCTTCACCCCAGCGCGTACGACCGCTCCAGGCGATAGATCGATCCTTTTTCCGCGCGCCAACTGGAATAAAGGCCGAACGCGCGGGCGGTGAACGCGGGGGCCTTGATGAGGTTGTGGGCCTGGATCCAGGCGGCGACGCGGGCCGGGTCGGCGGCGCGGAGATAAGCGAGGGTGAGGTGCGGGCGCCAGGCGCGGGTGTCGGCTTTCAGACCGGCGCGGCGGGCGGCGGTCTCGCAGCGGGAGCGCAGACGCGAGAGCGGCTCGCTGGCCTCGACTCCGGCCCAAACGGCGCGCGCGCCGGCGCCGTCGCCGAACATGCCGACGCCCGACAGCCTGATCGCCAAGGGCGCGGCGGCGATGACGGAAAGCTCGGCCGCCAGGTCGTCGGCCCGGGGCTCGGCGACCTCGCCGGCGAAGCGCAGGGTGATGTGCAGGTTTTCCAGGGGCGCCCAGCGGGCGCCGGCCAGGCCCCGCTGCAGCGGCGCCAGGCTTTCACCGATCTCGGCGGGGATGGCGATGGCGGCGAAGAGGCGGATCACCGGCGCGCCTTGAGGCTCCTGGCGATCACCGGCGCGAGCCGGGCGGCGATGATGGCGGCGCCGGCGGCGTTGGGGTGAATGCCGTCGCGCTGGTTGAGCCTGGGATCGCGTTCGACCCCGGCCAGAAGGTCGGGGTAGAGCGCCACGCCCTGGACCCTGGCCACCGCCGGGAACACCGCGTCGAAAGCGTGGGCGTAGGACGCGCCGATGGCGTCCGGCGCGGTCAGACCGGCGAGGATCACGGCGATCCGCCGGGCCTTCAGGCGCTGGACGATGCGGGTGAGGTTGGCGCGGGTCACCGCCGGATCGAGCCCGCGCAGCAGGTCGTTGCCGCCCAGGGCGACGAGGCAGACGCGGGTGTCGCCCCGCACCGAGAAATCCACCCGCGCCAGGCCGCCCGCCGTGGTGTCGCCCGAAACCCCGGCGCCGCGCACCCGCGCCGGCGCGCCGATCCGCGCCAGGGCGATTTCCAGC
>PMOM01000143.1:0-3031 GCA_003161535.1 Caulobacteraceae bacterium
AAATAGAACATGAGATGCGGCACCCAGTTATGCGCCCCGTCGTTCAGATATTGCTGCTTGGACATCATGTAGGTCATCGCGCCCGATTCCAGAGGCGGCAACGCATGACTGGTGATGGCATCCTTTATCGCTGCGATCATCTGCGGCTTCGAACGCCCCGCCAGAACCAACTGCGTGCGTCTCATCGTGTACGGCAGGATCGAGCGCACGGCGGGGGGGTTATAGCAAAGCGGCCCGCGCAAATGCGGATTCCAGAATTGCGGGAAGTCGTATTGCGACATCCATCCGCGCTCGACCGCGCAAACAAATCCGTTGCTGCCCTTGACCGCGGTTTCGTAGCCGTGGGGCGTCAGCACCAGCACCGTCGCCTTGTCCGCGATGGAGGACGGCGCGGCGCTCTTGGCCAGGGCGATTTCGGCGGCCGGATCCATCATGTATTGATCCGGCGGCGCCATCGCTGGGTAACTTGCCGCGTGCGCGACGGATGCGCAGAACAATGCCGCACAGACAACGGAAGCGTATCTCATCTCATTGACCTTTCTTGGCTTGCGAATTCATTGAGCCCCGGGACACTCAGGCCTTCTTCGGGCCGAGCAGGCCGAACAACGCGCCCTGCGGGTCGCGCGCCTGGATCATCCACTCGCCGGTGGGCACCTCGTGCGGGCCGGTGGTCACCTCGCCGCCGGCCGACTCGACCCGACTCTTGGCGGCGTCGATGTCGTCGACATTGACGTAGGAGAGCCACATCGGCCGATCAAAGCCCGGGCTGGGCATCATGCCGCCGATCGCCTCGGCGCCGCCGGCCGAGAACGTCCGATAGGTTCCCATCGGCCCCATGTCGAAGGTCCCGGCCTCATCCCAGCCTAGCCGCGCGCGGTAGAAATCCCACGCCGAGCTCCCGTCCTTTGCGTGCAGCTCGTTCCAGCCGCGGTGGCCCAGGCGGCCGGGCGCGAAGACGGTGCTTTGGCCTTCCCCGATCGGCTTCATCACATAGAAGGCCGCGCCCTGCGGATCGGTGACCATGGCGATGCGCCCGACGCCCGGAATGTCCGCGGCCATGTGCGAGGCGCCGCCCGCCGCCTTGATGGCCGCCACGCTTTCATCGACATCGGCGACATCGACGTAAGGCAGCCAGGCCGGCTGCATGCCGCCCGCCTTGGCGTCGGCGTCGATGGCCAGCAGGCCGCCGACACCCTCGCCGGCGCTCTGCCACATGCGGTAGTCCATGCCGGGCTGGGCGGCGGTCTGCACGGTCCAGCCGGCCACCGCGCCATAGAANNTTCCTTTCAGACCGGAGAGGGTTGAAACAGCAGGATGAAATAGCGCTTCAGATGGGCCACGCTTTCCAGCGCCACCGCCGGTCCGCCGCGCGCCTTGGCCAGGATGAAGGCGCCCTGCAGCACCGCCTGGGTGTGGAGGGCCAGCGAGGCGGCGGTGAAGCCCTTCACCCCGTATTGCGCCATCGCCGCGGCGATGTCGGCCTCGAGCTTGCGCGCGTGGGCGGAGATGCAGGCGTCGCACGCCTCGCGGATGGCCGGGCTGGTGGCGAAGGCCTCCTGCACCATGGTTCCGACGAGGCAGGTGAAACCCTCCACCGGGCCGGTGACGAAGGCGGCGCGAAAATCGATGTAACCCAGCACCCGGTCCAGCGGCTGCGCGAGATGGTGATAGGGCGCGGCGGCGAAGAGCGCCGCCGTCCTCGTCGACCAGTGGTCGGCCGCCGCCACGGCCAGGGCTTCCTTGCTGGCGAAATGATGGAAGAACGCGCCCTTGGTCACCCCGGCGGCGGCGCACAGATCATCCACCGAGGTGGCGCTGTAGCCCTGGGCCCGGATCACGTCCAAGGCCGCGTCCAATAGCTTGGCGCGGGCGTTCGGCGGCCGGCTGTCGATGACGGATGTACGGGTCATGCCGCGACAATACCGACCGGTTGGTATGTGTCAACCCGGCCGGGAATAAATCGCCCAGTCCTCGCGTCTGGATGTCGAGGGCGGGGGCGCGAGCGCGCGCTTTGCCTCGCCCTAGCTGGAGAAGACCCCCATGAGCGAACCCAAAGCTCGCGACCTTCGCCATCATCTGGCGATGCTGGCCATCATCGCGGTCACGGCCCTCGCGGTTCCGGCGGCGGTGGCCACGTTCATCGGCTCCGGACTCTACAACATCGGGGCCGATGCGCCGCACACCAAGCCGGTGTTCTGGCTGATCGGCCAGCTTCGCGACCGCTCCATCGCGGTGCGCGCGCGAGGCCTCACGCCTCCCGCAGATCTGACCGATCCTGGCCGCGTCGCGGCGGGCGCCGGCCTCTATGACAAGCTGTGCGTGAGCTGCCATTTGGCGCCACAGATGAAGAAGACCGATCTGGCCCGCGGCCTCTATCCCAAGGCGCCGCCGCTCGCCTACGGGACCGACCTGACGCCCGGCCAGGAGTTCTGGGTCATCAAGCACGGCGTCAAGCTCACCGCCATGCCGGCCTGGGGCCGCACCCACGACGACGCCCAGGTGTGGGACCTGGTGGCCTTCATCAGGAAAATGCCGGACCTGGACGCGGCGGGGTACAAGGCGGCCGTCAACGCCGCCCCGCCAGCGACGCCGAAGTGATCCTCTCTGCCCCCACCCTCCGTCATGGCCGGGCGTCAGTCCCGGCCACCCATTGAGCGCGGCGGCCGGCGCGTGTGGCGTCCCTGCGCCGTGTCGCTGATGGGTCGCCGGCACAAAGGCCGGCGATGACGGTCGGGTAGAGAAGCGCGGCGGCTGATCGTTCCTTCTCTGCCTGCTAGGCGCCCGGGCCGGTCAGGCCGCGGTGTTCGAGCATGGGGCCGATCTGGGGGTCCTGGCCATAGAAGGCGCGGAACATCGGCCCGTAATCGAGGGTGTGGCCGCGCGAAAGGATGAGGTCGCGGAAGCGCTGGCCGTTGGCCCGGGTCAGGCCGCCGTGCGCCATGAACCAGGCGTAGGCGTCGTCATCGAGCATCTCGGTCCACAGATAGGCGTAGTAGCCTGCCGCGTATCCGCTGCCCCAGATGTGCGAAAA
>PMOM01000143.1:3043-4434 GCA_003161535.1 Caulobacteraceae bacterium
ATGTCGAGCTCGGCGGCGGCCAGCAGCTCGCCCAGTTCATAGCCCTGATTGAAGGTCGCCGCCCTGCGGATCTTTTCGACCAGGTCGGCAGGCATCGGCGCGCCGGTCTTGTAGTTCACCGCATAGTGGGCGAGCACCTTGGGATCGAGCGCCCAGTGCTCGTTGAACTGGGAGGGGAACTCGACGAAGTCGCGGGCCACGCGGGTGCCCGACAATGTGGGATAGGTCTGGTCCGCGAAGAGGCCATGCAGGGCGTGGCCGAACTCATGGAACATGGTGGTCACGTCGTCGAACGTGATCAGGGCCGGTTGCCCCGCCGCCGGCTTGGTGAAGTTGGCCACGTTGTAGATCACCGGCCGGGTTCCCAGCAGCTTGGACTGGCCGACGAGGTTCGACATCCACGCGCCGCCCGATTTGTTGTCGCGCTTGAAGTAGTCGAAATACATCAGCCCCAGCTGTGAGCCGTCCTGGTCGAAGACGTCGAAGACCATGACGTCGGGCTGGTAGACGGGAAGATCGGTGCGCCGCTTGAAAGTGACGCCGTAGAGCTGGCCGGCGGCATAGAAAACGCCGTCGGTGAGCACCTTGTTGAGCTCGAAGTACGGCTTGATCTGGTTTTCATCCAGGTCGTAGCGCGCCTTGCGCACCCGCTCCGAATAGTGGTCCCAGTCCCAGGGTTGGACCTGGAAGGTCTGCCCATCGGCGGCGATCATGGCCTGGATGTCGGCGGCCTCGCGCGCCGCCTTGGCTCTCGTGGGGCCGACCATCTGGCCGAGGAACGCCAGCACCGCCTCGGGGGATCGGGCCATCTGGTCTTCGAGATTGTAGGCCGCGTAGCTGGGGTAGCCGAACAGGGCCGCCTTTTCGGCGCGCAGGCTGGCGATCTCGGCGATGGCGGCGCGGGTGTCGTTGGCGTCGCCCTTCTCGGCGCGGGCGATGGAGTGATCGAACAGCGCCGCGCGCGTGGCGCGGTCGTCGAGCGATTGCAGGGCCGGCTGCTGGGTGGTGTTCTGCAGCGGCAGCACATAACCCGACACCCCGCGCGCCTTGGCGTCCCGGGCGGCGGCCTCGATGGCGGCGGGACTCATGCCGGCGAGCCTGTCCGGGCTGTCCACGCTCAGCGCCCCGGCCTTGGTGGCCGCCAGTAGCTTTCGTTCGAACTCTGCCGAGAGCGAGGACAGCCGCTTGTTGATGTCGCGCAGCCGCGCCTGATCGACGCTGGAAAGCTTGGCGCCGGAGTGGACGAACTCGTCGTAGACGACCTTGGCCAGCTGGCGCTGTTCGGCGTCGAGCCCCGAGGTTTCGCGCCTGGCGTAGATCGCCTCCACCCGGGCGAAGAGCTTGGCATCGAGATAGATGGCGTCGTGATGGGCGGCGAGCTTGGGCGCCTC
>PMOM01000229.1:0-6103 GCA_003161535.1 Caulobacteraceae bacterium
TGCTGATGTTCGACCGCATCACCGACGTCAGCGCCGACGGCGGCGCCTGGGGCAAGGGCCAGATCACCGCCGAGCTCGATATCCGCCGCGGCCTTTGGTTTTTCGACTGCCATTTCATCGGCGACCCGGTGATGCCCGGCTGTCTGGGCCTGGACGCCATGTGGCAGCTCGTGGGGTTCTTCCTCGCCTGGTCGGGGGCGCCGGGCCGAGGCAGGGCGGTGGGGGTGGGCGAGGTCAAGTTCACCGGTCAGGTGACGCCGAACATCGCCAAGGTCGTCTACCGCATCGATTTCAAGCGGGTGATCATTCGCAAATTGGTGATGGGCGTCGCGGACGGGGTTCTCGAAGCCGATGGAAAGCCTATCTACGAGGCCAAGGACCTGAAAGTCGGCCTCTACAATGCGTCGGACCTTGGTTAACGAATCGATCTGACAGGGAGAGGTCTCTTGCGGCGAGTCGTCGTCACCGGCATGGGCATCGTCTCGGCGATCGGCGCGGACGTCGGCGAGGTTGTCGCGTCGCTGCGCGAAGGCCGCTCCGGCGTGGTCGCGGCGCCGGAGTACGCGGCGTTGGGCTTTCGCTGCCAGGTGCACGCCCCGCCGCGCATCGACTGGGAGGCGCTGATCGATCGCCGCGCGGCGCGGTTTCTGGCCGCCGGGACCGCCTATGCCCACATCGCCATGGAACAGGCCATCGCCGACGCGGGGCTGGAGCCGGGGGAAGTCTCCAACGAGCGCACGGGCCTGATCGTCGGCTCCGGCGGCCCGTCGACGCGGACCATCGTGGAGGCGGCCGAGACCGCCAAGGCCAAAGGCGTCAAGCGCATCGGCCCGTTCGCCGTGCCCAAGGCGATGAGTTCGGGACCCTCGGCGAGCCTTTCCACCTGGTTCAAGGTGCGCGGCATCAACTATTCGATCTCCTCGGCCTGCGCGACGTCCACCCACTGCATTGGCGCGGCCTATGAGCAGATTCAGCTTGGCCGGCAGGACGTGATGTTCGCGGGCGGCTGCGAGGAGCTCGACTGGACGCTCTCGGCCCTGTTCGACGCCATGGGCGCGATGAGCGCCGACTTCAACGATACGCCGGCGCGGGCCAGCCGCCCCTATGACTTGAACCGCGACGGCTTCGTCATCGCCGGCGGCGGTGGGATGGTGGTGCTGGAGGATCTGGAACGCGCCAAGGCGCGCGGCGCGACCATCCACGGCGAGATCGTCGGCTACGGCGCCAATTCCGACGGCCACGACATGGTGGCGCCGTCCGGCGAAGGCGCGGCGCGCTGCATGAGGCTGGCCCTGGACGGCGCGGGCGGGCGGGCCATCGACTATCTCAACCCCCACGGCACCGGCACGCCGGTGGGCGACGTCAAGGAAATGGCCGCGGTGCGCGAGGTGTTCGGCGAGCGGGCGCCGCTGATCTCATCGACCAAATCGCTGACGGGCCATAGCCTGGGCGCGGCCGGCGTGCAGGAGGCGATCTACAGCCTGCTGATGATGCGCGAAGGCTTCGTCGCCCAGAGCGCCAACATCGACACCCTCGATCCGGCCTTCGAAGGCCTGCCGATCGCGCGCCAGCGGATGGAGCGGTCGCTGGATGCGGTGATGTCCAACAGCTTCGGCTTCGGCGGCACCAACGGCTGCTTGGTGATCAGCCGGGCTTGAGGCCTTCCCGCGACCACGCCTCGACCAGAGCCCGCGCCTCATGGGGCCGGCGCAGGCGGTGGACGGATATGTGCGCCAGCCGGGGATCGGCGAACATCAGGGCGTAGCCGGCGCGGCGGGCCTTGTGGGTATCCCACGCCCAGCGGATGGGATGGCCCTTGTCCAGCCATCGGCGAAATTCCTCGCGGTTGCCGGTGCCTGGCCAAAGCTCGGTTTTCGAGAGCGCCCGCAGGATGGAGCGCTTCAGCACCCGGGGCATGATCACGCGGCGGTCAAAGTCCAGCCAGACGACGTGCGTCGCACGGCGCAGGATTCGGGGCCGCACGGCGCTGTAGTTGCCGTCGGTCACCCAGGCCTCGCCGGCGATGGCGGCGTCGACGCGGCGGGCGAAGTCGTCCGGGTCGCGCTTGGAGCGGTCGAACCAGTCCGGCCCCCAGTTCAGAGCGTCCAGTTCGACGACCGGCAGACCCAGACGCTCGCCCAGGCGACGGGCCAGGGTCGATTTGCTGGAGCCCGAGCAGCCCATGACGGCGATACGCATGCAGGGAGTCTAAGACGCAACGACGCGGACGTCATCGCCCACATGGACGCGCGGCGTCGCGACCGCTAAACGCCCGCCATGGCCATCGGCGTCTTCGATTCCGGCGTGGGGGGATTGAGCGTCCACCATGCGCTGGTGCGCCGCCTGCCGAGCGCCGATTTCATCTATCTGGCCGACCAGGCGATGACCCCCTACGGCGGCCGCTCCGGCGAAGAGATCGTGAGTCTCACCCGCGCCGGCTGCGAGCGCCTGTTCGACGAAGGCTGCGATCTGGTGGTGCTGGCCTGCAACACCGCCGCTTCGGTCGCGCTGCGGCGCCTGCAGCAGACCTGGCTGCCAGGCTATCGGCGGGACCGGGGCCGGCCGCTCAATGTGCTGGGCATCATCGTTCCGACCATCGAAGCGGCCACCGGCCTTCCCTGGACGCAGGAAACCGAGCGGCTCGGCGACCGGGACCGGGGCGACAAGATCGAACGGCTCGATGTCCTGGGCATCTTCTGCACCCCGGCCACGGCGGCCAGCCGCGTCTATGAGATCGAGATCGACAAGCGACGCGCCGATGTCGCGGTGTTTTCCGAAGCCTGCCCCACCCTGGCGCGGGACATCGAGGCCGGAGCGCCGGAGGCGGACCTGCGCGCCGATGTCGAGGCCCACGTCCGGGCCCTGACCCGCCGCATCGGCCGGCCGCCCGACCGCGCCATCCTTGGTTGCACGCACTATGAAATCACCGCCGATCTCTTCCGCGCCGCCCTGCCAGCGGGCACCCCCCTCATTCACCAGCCGGGCGCCACGGCCGAAGCCATCGCTCTGTATCTCGAACGTCACGGCGAATACGCGGCCGGATCGGGCGGCGCGCGCCGATTTCTCACCACCGGCCGGCCGGGCGCGCAAAACGGCCTGATCGAGCGGTTCTGGGGCGGCCCGCTCACCTTCGACGCCGCCTGAACAAACCGAGGGGAGATGCCAGACATGAACAAAGCCGCGCTAACCGCCGCCATCGGCGCGCTCGCCGTCGCCGGCGCCGCCCGCGCCGAGATCGTCGATGCCCAGACCGGCGGTTTCACCGTCCGCCAGAGCCTTGCNNGTCGGCGCCTGGTGGGACCCGGCGCACACCTTTTCGGGAGACGCCCGCAATCTGGCCCTCACACTGAAGCCCGGGGGCTTCTGGCTGGAATCCTTGCCCGGCGACGGAGCCGTCCGCCACATGGTCGTCGTCTATGTCCAGCCGGGCCGCACCCTGCGCCTCGAAGGCGCCCTTGGCCCCCTGCAGAGTTTCGGCGTCACCGGCCATCTGACCTGGACCCTCAAGAAACAGGACGGCGCGACGCTGTTGACGGAGACCTATGACGTGGGCGGCCACGCGCCGGGCGGCCTGGACAAGATCGCCGGACCGGTGGACGGCGTCATGGCCGAGCAAGTCGCGCGGCTGAAACGCTATGTGGAAACAGGAAAACCGCAGTAACGCCCGGCCCCCATGCTCCCCACCCTGCGCCAACTGCAATATCTCAAGCTCCTGGCCCTTCATGGCTCCTTCAGCCGGGCGGCGGAGGCGGCGCACGTCACCCAGCCAACGCTTTCGGCCGGGGTGCAGGAGCTGGAGAAGATTCTGGGAGCGGTGATGGTCGATCGCAGTCGCTCGGGGGTCATTCTCACCGCGGCTGGGACGCAGGTGGCCGCGCGGGCCGGAGCCATCCTGGCCCAGGCCGAGGATCTGGTGCTGGAGGCGCAGGGCGCGGGCCAGCCGCTGACCGGTCGCTTTCGTCTGGGCGTCATCCCCACCATCGCCCCGTTCCTGCTGCCGCCCGCCCTGCCGGTGCTGCGTTCGCGCTACCCCAAGCTGAAGCTCTTTTTGCGCGAGGACCTCACGCACCGCCTGATCGCCGACCTGAAATCAGGCGCCCTGGACGCCGCCCTCATCGCTCTGCCCTACGATATGACCGGCCTGGCGTGGGCGCACGTGGAGGACGACGAGCTGCTGGCCGCCTTTCCCGCCGACCACCCCTTGAGCCGCGCCGCCGCCGTGGCGCCCGAGCAGATGGAGGGCGAGGAGGTGATCCTGCTCGAGGACGGACACTGTCTGCGCGACCATGTGCTTTCCGCCTGCGGCCTGGGCGGCGCGGGGCGCCACGCCCGCGACGAAGGATTCGCCGCCACCTCCCTGGCCACCCTGGCGCAGATGGTCGGCTCGGGCCTGGGGGTATCGTTCCTGCCGGCCATGGCCGTGGAAGCGGGCCTGGCCCAGGCGGCCCGGGTCACCGTCCGCTCCCTGCGGGTCGATCACGCCAGCCGCGAGATCGTTGTCGCCTGGCGCGCCGGCTCGACCCGGGCAGCGGAAGGCCGTCTGCTTGCCGAGGTGTTCGCCAAGGCGTGAGTGCGGGCCTCTAGTCCATCAGCTTGCGGACAAGATAGGTGAACTCCAGGGCCACCCGCTCGGCGCGCTCGCGCAGATTGGCCGAAGCGGCATGGCCGCCGTTGGTGTTTTCGAAATAGAGGAAGGGCAGACCCAGGGCCTGCATCTTGGCCGCCATCTTGCGGGCGTGCGCCGGGGTCACCCGGTCATCCTTGGTCGAGGTGACGAAGAAGGGCTCCGGATAGGCCACGCCGACCTTGAGGTTCTGGTAGGGCGAGATGGAGGCCAGGAAGGCGGCTTCCTTGGGATTGGCGACGCTGCCGTATTCCCCCACCCAGGACGCGCCGGCGCCGATCTGCTCGAAGCGCAGCATGTCCAGCAGAGGCACCTGGATCACCACCGCATGCCAAAGATCCGGGTGCTGGTTGAATTCCACGCCCATCAGCAGGCCGCCGTTCGAGCCTCCCTCGATGCCAAGTCGCCGCGGCGAGGTGATCTGGCGCGCGATCAGGTCGCGGCCGACGGCGGCGAAGTCGTCATAGATGATCTGGCGATGGGTCTTGAGGCCCGCTTCGTGCCAGGCCGGCCCGAACTCCCCGCCGCCTCGGATATTGGCCAGCACATAGACGCCGCCCCTCTCCAGCCACAGTTTGCCGATGGTGGGCGAGTAGCTCGGCAGCATCGAGACCTCGAAGCCGCCGTAGGCGTAGAGCAGCGTCGGATTGGCGCCGTCGAGCTTCATGCCTTTGGGATGGACCACGAAATAGGGGACCTTGGCACCGTCGCTGGAGACCGCCTCGAACTGTTCGACCTCGTCGAGCGAGGCGTCGAAGCGGGCCGGCAGGACCTTGATGTCCTCTTGCGCGCCGTTCGCCGCGTCCGCCCGCCAAAGGCGCGTCGGATCGAGGAATCCCTCGACGCTGTAGTAGAGCGTGTCGTCCAGATCGCCCGCCGTCGCCATCCCCACCGACGAATTGGCCGCCACCGGCAGGGACGACCTCTCCCAGCCGTCGCCCCGGCGGGCAAAGGAGACCAGACCGCCGCGCACGTTGTCGTACACGGCCGCCACGACGCGGGAGCGGGTGACCGTGACCTGCTCAATGGACTGGCGCGGGCCCGGCGCCATCAACAGGGCGACCCTCGGCGCGCGGCCTTCCTCCAACGACTTAAGATCCAGCGAGATCAGGGCGCCTTGCGCAAAGGTCGTGGACGGCGAGCCCACCGGCCAATCCTGCTTGAGGCTGACGATCAACTGGCCATCGACCAGGCCCTCGATGGACGTCTTCAGCGGCAAAGGCACGGGGACGACGCCTCGCGGCGTCAGCAGATAAACCTTGGTCTCGAAAAAACTCACCGCCTGGATGATCAGCACGGCGATGTGGCCCTGGCCATCGTGCAGCACCGCCGGATCGACCGAAACGTCCGTGGCCTGGCCGCGGAACACCTCGGCCGCTCGGTCGAGGCTCTGGCCCCGCTTCAAGGTCTTGACCACGAAGGGGTAGCCCGAATGGGTCAAGGTCCCCGGACCCCACTCGCGGCTGAGGATCAGAGTGT
>PMOM01000229.1:6118-9704 GCA_003161535.1 Caulobacteraceae bacterium
GCGTCCTCGCCGCCATCCGAAAGGCTCACCAGGCAGAGCGAATAGCGCGGCGGCGGGCAGTTGGCGCCCTTCCACACCCAATTGGCCTTTTCGCTCGCCGACAGGGCGTCCACATCCAGCACGGTTTCCCAAGCCGGATTGGCGCCCGCGTAGCCGCCTTGAGTCGTCCGGCGCCAAAGACCGCGCACATTGGCGGGGTCCTGCCAGAAATTATAGATCGCCGGCCCGATCAATTGGGGGGTGGGGATGCGATCGGCGGCGTTGACGATCTTCAACGCCTCGGCGTGAAAGACATCGTACCTGGGATCGGACTTCAGCACCGGCAGGGAGCGGGCGTTCTGGCCCTCCACCCATGCCAGGGCGCGTGGGCTCTGCATATCCTCGAGCCACAGATAGGGGTCGGTGGCGGGAGGGTGAGTCACGGCGGGGGTCTCCGCGTGGGTGGAAAAGGCCAAGGCGGCGAAGGCCGCGGCGACGAGGCTCACGCGCATGGCGCTGGCCAGGCGATGCTTCACGCCGCGCCCAGAAAGTCGCGCTTGCCGATGTCGACGCCGTTCTGCCGCAGGATGGCGTAGGCGGTGGTGAGGTGAAAATAGAAATTGGGCAGCACGAAATTCAGCAGGAAGACCTGGCCGGGGAAGGTGACCTCGGCATCGCGCATCTTCATGGTGATAGACCGGGTCTCGGCGCCTTCGAATTTCTTCGCATCAAGGCCGTTCAAAAACGCCACCGTCTTGGCGATGCGCGCCTTCAGTTCGGCGAAGGTGGTTTCGGTGTCCTCGTAGGAGGGGATCTCGACGCCGGCCAGGCGGGCCGCGCCGCCCTTGGCGCCGTCGGAGGCGACCTGCACCTGGCGGGCAAGCGCGAACATATCGGGCGTCAGGCGGGCGCTGGTGAGCACGGACGGGTCGATCTTGCGCGCCTCGGCGGAGGCCTCGGCCTTGTCCAGGATCGCCGAGAGGTTTGTCAGCATGCGGGTCAACACCGGGACCGAAGCGTCGTACATGGATAGGGACATGGATCAGGGCTCTCATGGAGAAGGGCGGCGCGGGCGGCCGCGGGGGCTGTCGTGGTGACGCCTTATACAGACGCCGACGCGAGGCGTCGCCGGGAACTTGCCCGCATGCGCGCCATCGCCACCGGACTGCTCGTGGCCATGACGGCGGTATATCTGGCCACGCGCATGGCTCCCGCCGGCTGGCTGTGGGTGGGTTATGTGGGCGCCTTCGCCGAGGCGGCCATGGTCGGGGCCTGCGCCGATTGGTTCGCGGTCACCGCCCTGTTTCGAAGGCCGCTGGGCCTGCCGATCCCGCACACCGCCATCATCCCGCGCAACAAGGCGCGCATCGGCCAGGCTCTGGGCGATTTCATCGGCGGTGAATTTCTCACGCCACGGGTGCTCGACCGCAAGCTGAGAGAGTTGGGACCGGCCCGCCGCCTGGCCGACTGGTTGCGCGACGCAGGCGCCGTTGAGGTCCTGTCGGCACGGATCGCCGAAATGCTGCCCGACATCACCCCCTCGGGTCCAGCGCTGCGCGGGTTCATCGGCGAGGTCGCGCGGCGCGCGGCGCGGGCGGGACCGGCGGCGCCCCTGGCCGCCAAGCTGCTGGGCTATCTGTGGAACGATGCCGGCGCCCAGCGGCTGCTGGACCGCGCCATCGACCGGCTTGGCGCCTATCTGATCGGCCACGGTGAATTCATCCAGGCGCGAGTGGCCGGCAATTCCTGGCGCTGGATGCCCAAATGGATCGACCGGCTGCTGGCCGAAAAACTCACCGCCGGACTGCTGCGCGCCGTGGGCGAGATGCGCGATCCCGCACATCCCTGGCGGCTGGAGATGCGCGAGGCGATGGACCGCTTCATCGCCCGCCTAGCCGACGATCCGGACTTCCTGGCCCGCGGCGAGGCGCTGAAGGACAAACTGCTTGGCGACCCGCGCCTGCGCACGCACCTGGAGGCGGTGTGGGCGGAGCTGGAAGAGCGGCTCGGCGCCGATCCGAGTGGTCTGGCGGAGATCATCGCCCAGGCCCTGGCCCGCGCCCTGACGGCGCTGGGCGAATGGCTGGATGCCGATCGCGGCGCGCGTGAGCGGCTGGACGGCTGGGTGAGAGTCGCCGCCCGCCGGACCCTGTCGCCTCGGCGAAAGGAGATCGGCGCCTTTGTCGCCCAGGTGGTGGCTGGCTGGGACGCCCGGGAGGTGGTCGAGAAGTTGGAACTGCACGTCGGCAAGGACCTGCAGTACATCCGCATCAACGGCGCCCTGGTGGGCGGCCTGGTCGGCCTTCTCATCTACACAGCGTCGCGACTGATCCATTGAATTCAAGGCCCGGACGGTTACGCTGGTGGCTGGGTCTTCGGGTTCAAGGGGGGATATCGGGCCATGTGGATGATCATCGCCGCGGTGGTCGTGGCCGGGACGCTCGGCGCGCTTACCGATTGGCTATTCATGGGCGTGCTGTTTCACGACGCCTACAACCGCTACCCGGAAGTCTGGCGCCCGGGAGTTCGCGAGGGACAAAGTCGCAGAGCGATTATCTGGGCGTCGCTCCTGGGTTATGTGATGACAGCCGGCGTAGTCGGGCTGTGCTATCTCGCGCACGTCGATTCCGTGGGCGGGGGATTGCATGTGGCCCTACTCGCTTGGTTCGCCGGCCCGCTGATCGTGATCGTGGTCAACGGCCTATTCATCAAGCTCGATCCGAAGATCACCTTCGCGCACTGCGCCGGCTATCTCGCCCGCGCCCTGCTGGCCGGGGCGGCGGCCGGCGCCGTGATGGGCCCGCTCGCCTCGCACTGACGCTCTCGGCGACGGCGAGGGGAAGGGTCATGTCAACGGCGGGCTATTCGGGAAGGACCTTGACGCAAAAACTCGGGATCAAGCCGGGGGATGTGGTTTGCGCGATCAATCCCCCGCCGCACTATGGCCAGCTGCTGAAACCCTTGCCGGCCGGGTCGGTGGTGGCCGCCGACGCCGAAAGTCCCGCGCTGGTCCATGTGTTCGCGAAAAATCGTCAAGCGCTTGCGGACATGGCCGAGTGGCTCGTTTCGCTTCCGGCGCCAGGTGGGGCGGTGTGGGTTTCTTGGCCAAAGAAGAGCTCTGCGCTCTTTGCCGATCTCACCGAGGGCGGCATATGCCAGATCATGCTGCCCACCGGCTGGGTGGACGTGAAGGTGTGCGCGGTGGACGCCGATTGGTCAGGGCTGAAATTTCTTCGCCGACGGGCGCCCCGTCCCGCGCGGGTGATGAAGTAGCCCTCCCCGCCCACTAAACGGACGAGGAGGCGCCGCCTCTTTATTCAGCCGCCTGCTTGGGCGTGTAGCCAAGCACGGCCTTGACCTCGAGATACTCGGCGAAGCCGAAATCCCCCCACTCGCGCCCGTTGCCGCTCATCTTGTAGCCGCCGAAGGGGGCGGACATGTCCATGCCGCCGCCGTTGATGGACACCTGGCCGGCGCGCAGCTTGGAGGCAACCTCGCGCACCTTGCTCATGTCCGTTCCGGAGATATAGGCGGCAAGGCCGTATTCGGTGTCGTTGCCGACCTTCACCGCTTCATCGACGCTGCCGTAGCCGAGGATGGACACCAC
>PMOM01000148.1 GCA_003161535.1 Caulobacteraceae bacterium
CACGACCCGACCCAGGGCATGCGCCAGGGCAACGACATGGGCACCCAGTACCGCTCGGCCATCTACACCTACTCCGACGCGCAGGCGACGGCGGCGCGGGCCAGCAAGGCGGGCTATGAGGCGGTGCTGGCGGCGCAGGGGTTCGATCCGATCTCCACCGAGATCGCCCCGGCAGGCCCGTTCTATTTCGCCGAGGACTATCACCAGCAGTACCTGGCCAAGAACCCGGCCGGCTACTGCGGAATCGGAGGGACCGGCGTCGTCTGCCCGATCGGCGTCGGCGTCGCGGCCTGACGGCGACCTTGTCTTGACTCCAGCCGCCTTCGATACCGCGTGCCGCACCCTGCCGGCGGTGACCATGGATGTGCAGTGGGGCGAGGACCACGTCTACAAGGTGGGCGGACGCATGTTCGCGGTGATCGCGCCCGACGGCGGTTGTTCGCTGAAGGTCAGCGACATCGCGTTCGAAGCCCTGGTGGAGAGCGGCCAGGCTCGCCCAGCGCCGTATCTCGCCCGCGCCAAATGGGTGCGCTTTGACAATCTGCCGGCCGTGGACGGGGCCGACATGATCGGCTGGCTTGGCAACGCCCATACGCTCGTCGCCGCCAAGCTCACCCGCGCGCAACGCCGGGATCTGGGTCTGGGCTGAGGCGCCTTGGTCCCGTGCGATCAAGCTTCGGGCATCTCCCTGGAGCCGCTTTCGTCGGGAGTCGCGTTCGCGCCGACCGCGATGACCATCGAGCGTCCTAGAGCCGCGGTCAGCCCGCGAATGAGCGTGCGCGCATCGTAGGCCTTGGGCAGCATGCCGCTGAATTGGAGCATCAAGGGACCATGCAGGGCGGCCCAGTAGAGGTGACCGATCAGCTCGGGATCGCCCCTCATCCTTCCCGCCGCCATCAGGTCGCGAACGTGCAGGGTCATGGTGCGCCGCGAGCGCTGGGCGGCTCGGACGAGATCGGGATAGTCGCCTTCATTGGGTTGGCGGATGTCGAACATCAGCCGGTAGGCTTCTGGGTTCTCCAAGGCGAAGCGGACGTAGGCCTCGCCGATCGCCTCGGCGCGGCGCTCCAGGTCGTCGGCGTTGTCTTCGTAGGCGCGCTCCAGCGCCTGCGCATGGCGATCGAAGCCGCGCGCGCGCACGGCGGCAAGGATGGCGTCCCGATCCTTGAAGTAGCGATAGGGCGTCATCGGGCTGACTCCCACCGCGTCGGCCAACTGGCGGATGGTCACCGCCTCGGCCCCATGTTCGGCGAAAAGGGGCTCGGCGACGTCGCACAGGCGATCCTGGAACCTTGCGATATCGGCCGGCGAGAGATTCCTGGGCAATCGAGGGTCCTCAAAAAAGCGGCTTGCGCGAGCTTATTATTTACATTATAAATTTACAAGGTAAGATACACACCAGGTTCGGGAGCACGCCATGGACGGATCGCAGACCATTAACCCGTTTCTCGCCGGAAACTATGCGCCTGTTCGCGGCGAAGACGACTTCGACCTGCCGGTGACGGGCGAGATTCCGGCGGGCCTCGCCGGCGCCTTCTATCGCAACGGTCCCAATCCGCAGTTCGATCCGGGCGGCGACTACCACTGGTTCGGCGGCGACGGCATGATCCACGGCTTTTTCGTCGAGGACGGCAAGGTCCGCTATCGCAACCGCTATGTGCGCACGCCCAAGTGGCTGGCCGAGAACGCCGCCGGCCGCAAACTTTTTGGGACGTTCGGCAATCCCATGACCAGCGATCCCTCGGTGCTGGGCAAGGACGGCGGCGTCGCCAATACCAACATCGTCTGGCACGCGAATCGACTGCTAGCGCTGGAGGAAGGCCACAAGCCCATTGAGCTTGATGCGATCAGCCTGGAGACGCGGGGCTATGTCGAGGCCTATCGCGGCCGGGTCACCGCCCATCCCAAGATCGATCCGGTGACCGGCGAGATGATCTGGTTCGCCTATTCCGCCGGCGAGGCGCCGCTCAACGCCACGGTTTCGTACGGGGTGACCAGCGCGGCGGGCGAGGTGCTGCGGCGGGACGATTTCGAGGCGCCCTATTCGAGCATGGTGCACGATTTTCTGGTCACTCAGGACCATGTGCTTTTTCCCATCCTGCCGCTCACCGGCAGCCTGCAACGGGCCATGAATGGCGGCCCGGCCTACGCCTGGGAGCCGCAGAAGGGCGCCTTCGTGGGCGTGATGGCCAGGAACGCCGGCGTCGAGACCATCCGCTGGTTCCAAACGCAGGCCTGCTACGTCTTCCATCCGATGAACGCTTGGGAGGAGGGCTCGCGCATCTTCGCCGATGTCATGGAGTATCCGGTCGCGCCGCTCTTTCCCAACGCCGACGGCAGCCGCGGACAAGAAACCACCGCCAAGCTGGTGCGCTGGACCTTCGATCTGGCGGCCAGCTCCAATGACATCAAACGCCAGCCCCTCGATGACATGGCCGGGGAATTCCCGCGCTTCGATGAGCGCCGCGCCGGTCTCGCCTACCGGCACGGCTGGTTCGCCGGCAACTCGCGTCGTCCAGGCGGCTTTGGCTTCGACGCCATCGCCCATGTGGACCTCGCCGCCGGCAAACGGACGACTCACGAACTGGCGGCGGCGGACGCCACCGGCGAGCCGATCTTCGTGCCGCGTTCGGCGAACGCCCCGGAAGGCGACGGATGGGTGATTGCCGTGGTCTATCGCGGCGCCGAAGACCGTAGCGACTTTCTGGTCTTCGATGCCCAGGACCTGCCCGCCGGACCCATCGCCATCGCCAGGCTTCCCAGGCGAGTCCCGTTCGGCTTCCACGGCAATTGGCGGGCGGCGACTTAGGCCCTGGCTCGCGGGCCCAGCGCTCTGCGCCAAGGTTCGTTCATCCATTCGCCCAGGCCGTTCTTATGGTGAATGCGACGCCGCACTGATATGAAAGCGGCCTGACAGCCATGGGGAAATCGATGAAGAAAATGCCTGAAAATCGCCTCCGCTCCGGGATCTGGCGAATGTCCGTATTTGTTGGCGCCGCGCTGCTGGCGACCGTTTCCCCGGCTCTCGGGCAGGAAGCGCAGCCGCCCGCGTTTCCCGCGCCGGTCAGCGCGGCCCCGGCGGCGCAGGCGCCCGTCAATCCCGAACGCCTAGCGCTGGCCCGCGAGCTTTTCGCCCAGATGCATATGGACAACATGTTCGCAGGCGTGTTCGCCAACATGTCGCGTTCTGTCCCCAACGCGCTGGGAACCTCCGCCGCTGGCGTGAACGCGCAGCAAATGAGGGCGAGCCTCGGAGCCGGCATGGCCGCCGCCGCGCCGCAAATGGTGGATGCCTTGGTCGAAATCTATGCCAGGACGTTGACCGCGCAAGAACTAAGAGACGCGATCGCGTTCGACAAGACGCCCTCGGGACAAGCGATGCTGACCAAGCTGCCCATGGCGATGAGCCAGTTCCAACCGCTGCTACTCAAACTGATGCCGAATATCTGGCGCGCCGCGGAGAAGGATTATTGCGGCCATCTCACCTGCACCGAGGCCGATCACGCCATTTTCGAGCGCATACAGGCGAGATTCCGACAATCGCCCGCTGTGCCCTCGTCCTAACGCAGTTCTGATCGGATCGGCCCGGGGCGTCCCCGCGCTAGTTTGACCCGGTTGGGATTTTGGCCTCGTCGTGGGCGGCGACGCATTCAGGAGGCTCCATCGGCATTGACATTCCATGGAAGTTATTGCAAAATGCAACAGCCTTCACACGGTTTGAAAGCTTCCAATACCTCGTGCGAAGTCGCCACCTACATGCCTTCACCGGTCCGGCGCGCGAAAAAGGTCAACAATGACGTCGAAATTCGAGGGAATGCAAAAAATTCAATGAGTTGACGTGGGTCGTGGTTTCCTGGGGGCCGCCAACTGACCGCCAAAAACCGCCAACTGACCGCCAATCGACGGCCAAGAGGTGGCGGTTCACGGCCCTACCTAAACCAGCGCCCCGTGGCAGTGCTTGAACTTCTTGCCCGAGCCGCACGGGCAGGAGGCGTTGCGTCCGGTGCGCTCGAAGCCCTCGGGCAGAGCCGAAAGCGGCAGGGCGGCGCGTTGCTCGGCCGAGCCTGACCCCAGGCTCGCGCCGGCCAGCTCCAGGGCCCGTTCGTTCTGGCCGGTGAGGGGATCGACGTGGATCTCGAACATCGTCGGGCTGGGGGCCGGTTCGGGCTCGGCGAATTGGATCTCAACGGTCATCAGCCAGCGAGTGACGTTCTGGCGCAGATCGCCGATGAGGGTCTCGAAGAGGGTAAAGGCCTCGCTCTTGTACTCGTTGAGCGGGTCGCGCTGCCCGTAGCCGCGCAGGCCGATGACGTTGCGCAGGTGGTCCAGATGCATCAGATGCTCGCGCCACTGCATGTCGACCATCTGCAGCAGGAAGTTCTTTTCCAGATGGCGCATCTGCTCGGGTGAAATGAGGGCCTCGCGCTCGGCCGCCCTGGCGTCGGCGGCGGCGATCAGACGTTCCTGAATCTCCTCGTTGGCAATGCCTTCCTCGGCCGCCCACGCCTTCACCGGAAGAGTGAGGCCGAGCATGGCTTGCACCCGCTCGTCCAATCCCTCGACGTCCCATTGATCGGCGTAGGCCTTAGGCGGCAGGTGGCGGGCGACCAAGTCCTCGATGGTGTCGTGCCGCATCTCGGTGACGATCTCGGACAGGTCGGTCGATTCCATGAATTCGCGCCGCTGTTCGAAGACGGCCTTGCGCTGGTCGTTGACCACGTCGTCGTA
>PMOM01000032.1:0-1613 GCA_003161535.1 Caulobacteraceae bacterium
TCTCGCGATGGGCGGTTGAACCAGGCGTCGGCCCCCTCCAGTTCGATCAGCCCAACGATGCGAGCGTTGACCAGATCGTCGCACAGGGGCTGGCCGGTCGCCTTGTCGACGAACATCGCCAGCGGCGAGCCCCAGGCGCGTTGGCGGCTGATCAGCCAGTCGGGCCGGCCTTCGACCATCGCGCGGATGCGGGCGCGGCCCGCTTGCGGATAAAAGGCCGTGGCGTCGATGGCCGCCAGGGCGGTCTGGCGCAAGGTCGCCCCNNGTATTGCGAAAAATCACCGGCGCCTTGGAGCGCCAGGAGTGCGGGTAGCTGTGTTCCAGCCGCCCGAGCGCCAGCAGCATTCCCGCTTCGATCAGCTTTTCGGTCACCGCGGCGTTGGCCGGCCCGAACCTGCCGGCCTTCTTGCCCTCCGTCTCCAGCACCTTCAGCCCGCCAAAGAGCGGCACGTCGGGGTAGTAGGCGCCATCCTCGTCCACGGTCTCGGGGATTTCGCGATGCCCGCTGGCAAGCCACACGGCGTAGTCGTCCGCCCCATGACCTGGCGCGGTGTGCACGAAGCCAGTGCCGGTATCCTCGGTCACATGATCGGCGGCCAGCAACGGAACCTTGAACCCGTATCCCTCGCCGTCCAGAGCCGCCAACGGATGGGCTGTGACCAGGCCCTCGGGATCAACCCGCGCCAACCTTACCCACTGGGTGATCTTGGCCGCCGCCGACACTTCATCGGCTAGGGCGTCGGCGAGGATTAGCCGGTCACCGGGTTTGGCCCACGGTTCAAAAGCGAGATCGCTCTCGACGGCGGAGACTTCGTAAAGGCCATAGGCGATCGCCGGGTTGTAGGCGATGGCGCGGTTGGCGGGCAGCGTCCAAGGCGTTGTCGTCCAGATGATTACGTGGGCGCCGCGCGTCGACGCCGGTCCCCGCGTGACCGGAAACTTCACCCACACCGTGGGCGAGACGTGGTCGTGGTACTCGACTTCGGCATCGGCCAGGGCGGTGCGCTCGACGGGACTCCACATCACCGGCTTGGAGCCGCGGTAGACCTGATGGGAGGCGATGAACTTGTGGAACTCGGCGACGATCGCCGCTTCGGCCGCATAGTCCATGGTGGCGTAGCGATTGGCCCAATCGCCAAGTACGCCCAGGCGCCGGAACTCCTCGGCCTGGGCTTCGATCCACCCCGCGGCGTACTGGCGGCAGCGCGCGCGAAATTCGGCCTTGGAGACCTCGTCCTTGCGCCGCCCGTTGGCCCGAAACTCCTCTTCGATCTTCCATTCGATGGGCAGGCCGTGGCAGTCCCAGCCTGGCACATAGTCGACGTCGTAGCCCAGAGCGAAGCGCGAGCGGACGACGAAATCCTTCAACAGCTTGTTGAGCGCGTGGCCGATATGGATCGCCCCGTTGGCGTAGGGCGGCCCATCATGCAGAACGTACAGAGGCGCGCCCGCCGCCTGCCTGGCGGCTCGCGCTTTGGCATACAGATCACCCCAAGCTTGCAGAATACGCGGCTCCAGTTGGGGCAAGCCGCCACGCATGGGAAACGCCGTCTTGGGAAGGAAGATGGTTTCGCGATAGTCGCGGGTGCGAAGTTCGGCGTCGTCGGACATCA
>PMOM01000032.1:1682-4925 GCA_003161535.1 Caulobacteraceae bacterium
GGCTTCACCATGCGCCCAGCATGTCCCGCGCCCGGCGCGCGTCTATGCGAATCTGATCGACCATGGCTTCGATGCTGGGAAACTTCTCCTCGGGCCGCAGGAAAGCCACCAGATCGGTCTCGATGGTCTCGCCATAGATGTCTTCGTCAAAATCGAACAGCCACACTTCCAGACGCGGCTCGACTTGGCCGGTGGTGGGATTGACGCCTACATTGGCCACGCCGGGCAGTTCGCGGCCATCGGCGAGCCGGGTGCGGGTGGCGTACACGCCGAAGGTCGGGGCCACGTAGTCCGCCAGGGGCACATTGGCGGTGGGGAAGCCGAGCTTTCGGCCTAGCTGCCGGCCCTTTTGGACCACGCCCTCTATGGCGAATGGGCGGCCCAGGATGGCGGCGGCGGTTTCAGGTCGACCTTGGTGGAGCGCCTCGCGGGCGGCCGAGGAGGAAATCTTGCCGCCGGCGTTTTCCACCGCCGGGGCCACCGAAACCGAAAANNGTGACATCGAAACCGACGGCCACATGTCTGACCCCCAGGCCCGCGACCAGGACTTCGCTGACGAAATCATGATCGGTGAAACTGGCCATCTCGACGCCGAACGGCAGAAGATAGAGCCTTTGGGCGCCCAGGCGCTCGACGGTGCGCGCCAGCTGATGAGGGTGCATGATACGAAAGGGCGGCGCGTCGGGCTCGAAGTGCATGCGCGCGTGGGGCTCAAAGCTGATCACGCCCAGCGGCGCGCCAAGCTCCGCGGCGAAGCGGCCGGCGTCGGCGATGACGCGCTGGTGGCCCAGGTGCACGCCGTCGAAATTGCCCAGGGCGACGGATGCGCCCTTGTCCTCGTCGGCGAGGTGCTTCCAGCCGTGGAGAATCTTCATCGCCCGCTCACGCCCGCCCCACGATGCAAAGCCGTCGTCCCTCATCGATTGTCGCGGTTGTAGCGTGTTCGCGGCGGTTGGCGAGAGGCTCACCAGGCCAACCGCGCCATGGCGAACTGGGCGGCCGTTCCGGCTTGCTCAAGCAAAGCGCCAATCGCGGCGGCGTCCAGCGCGCCGTCACTTCTCAAGGCCGCCTCGCCATGGATACCATCGGCGATGAACAGCGCATCAAGTCCTTGGGCCTGGGCGCCGGCGACGTCGGTGGCGGCGGCGTCGCCAATCATCAGGACACGGCGTCGATCTGGGGCATGGCCCAGAGCGTCGGCCGCCTTGGCCAGGGACAAATCATAGATCGCGGCGAAGGGCTTGCCGGCCATGACCACTTTTCCGCCGAGGGATCGATAAAGCTGGGCCAGGGCGCCGCCGCAATAGATCAGCCGGTCGCCGCGCTGGACGACAAGGTCGGGATTGGCGCAGACCATCTCCAGGCCCCGCGCCGCGGCGTCGGTGAGAACGACGCGATAGTCCTCCGCGGTTTCGGTCTCGTCATCGTTCGGGCCCGTGCAGGAAATGAACGCGGCGTCCATGGGACCAACAAAGTCGAGGCCCAGCCCCGCGTAAAGCGGCGCGTCGCGTGCAGGCCCGATCCGCCAAGCGGGCCCTGGGGCGCGCTTGGCGAGCAGTATCCGCGTGGCGTCGCCTGACGTCACCACGGCCGACCAGGCTTCCGGCGGGACGCCGAGCGCGGCCATCTGGTCGACCACATCGGCCGAGGGGCGCGGTGAATTGGAAATCAGGACCACGGGTCCGCGCTCGCGCCGCCAACGGGCCAGGACGGCGCAGGGGCCGTGGTAGGCCTCGCGACCATTGTGGATCACGCCCCACACGTCGCTGAACAGCACATCGTATCGGTCGGCGATTTCACCGAGGCTGGAAATCAGGCGCATGAATGCTCGCCGGCGGCGCCGCGGGCGCCTGGAAAGTTGTCGCTATCGGGTGGGGACGGGATGCTCGCCGCGATAGTCGTAAAAGCCGCGACCGGCCTTGCGGCCCAGCCAGCCGGCTTCGACATATTTCACCAGCAGGGGGCAGGGTCGATATTTCGAGTCGGCCAAGCCGTCATGCAGCACGTTCATGATCGACAGAACCGTATCCAATCCAATGAAATCGCCCAATTCCAGGGGCCCCATGGGATGATTGGCGCCCAGCTTCATGGCCGTATCGATGGCCTCCACCGTGCCGACCCCCTCATAGAGGGTGTAGATGGCCTCATTGATCATCGGCACCAGGACGCGGTTGACGATGAAGGCGGGAAAGTCCTCGGCGTTGGCCGTCGTCTTGCCCAGGGATCTGGCGAAGCTTACCGCCCGCTCGTAAGTCGCCGCGTCGGTGGCGATGCCGCGAATGATCTCCACCAGATTCATCAAGGGCACGGGGTTCATGAAGTGCAGGCCGATGAACCGCTCCGGGCGGTCGGTGGAGGAGGCCAGGCGCGTGATGGAAATCGACGAAGTGTTGGAGGCCAACAGGGTATCGGGGGACAGGTGCGGCCGCAGAGCCGCGAAGATCTGCTTCTTGACCTCTTCGTCTTCGGTGGCCGCTTCGATGGCCAGATCGGCGCCGCCGATCGCCTTGAGGCTCGCCGCCGGTTTGATCCGCGCCAGGGCCGCGGTCATGTCGGCTTGGTCAACGATGCCCCGGGAGACCTGACGGGCCATGTTGCGGCCGATCAGCGCCAGGCTGGCATCGATTTTCTCGCGGTCCACATCGTTGAGCAGGACGTCATAGCCGCCCAGAGCGCAAACGTGGGCGATGCCGCCGCCCATCTGCCCCGCGCCGATGATCCCGACCGTCTTGATATCCGCCATTCTTAGTTGCCTCGGGCCCTGACCATCGAGCGCTCCCGCGCTGAGCGAGCTAGTTTGTGACAAGTTCCTAACACAGGCGGGTGGGACGGCGCCAAAGTTTTTGCTGCAATGCAGCGCGGCGCCTATTTTCCGGCCGCGGTCAGAGCCGCCATCAGTTCGGGCACGGCGGTCTTGTAGTCGGCGACGAGGCCATAGTCGGCCACCTGAAAGATCGGCGCGTCGGCGTCCTTGTTGATGGCCACAATGACCTTGGAGTCCTTCATGCCGGCCAGATGCTGGATGGCGCCCGAAATGCCGATGGCGATGTAGAGTTGCGGGGCGACCACCTTGCCGGTTTGACCCACCTGGTAGTCGTTGGGTGCATAGCCGGCGTCCACAGCGGCCCGCGAGGCGCCCACCGCCGCCCCCAGCTTGTCGGCCAGAGGCTCGATGATGCGATGAAACTCCTCGGCTGAACCCATGGCCCGGCCGCCCGAGACGACGATCTTGGCGCCGGCCAG
>PMOM01000171.1 GCA_003161535.1 Caulobacteraceae bacterium
CTCCGAGCGCGGCGACCAGAACGACGTTCGGGTCGGTCGGATTGATCCAGATACGGCCGATATGGCGGGTCTTTTCCAGGCCAAGCGCCCGCCAGCTCTTGCCTCCGTCGGTGGTCCTGAAGACGCCCGTGCCGCTGGCCACGTCATATCGCGGTTCGGGCTGGCCGGCGCCGATGTACACGGTTTGTGGATCGGAGGGCGCCACGGCGATGGCCCCGATGGGGGCGGTCGGTCCGGTGTCGAACAAGGAACGCCAAGTGCGGCCGGCATTGTCGGTGCGCCACACGCCGCCGCCCGCCGCGCCGAAGAAGAAGGTGTCCGGACGACTGGGCGCCCCTACCACCATCTCCCCCCAGCCGCCGCGGAAGGGCCCGATCAGACGCCACCGCGGATTGAGATCGAACGTGGGCGAGGGCGGATGGCTCGCGGCGGCCGCTCCGCCGCCAAGAAGGCAAAGAGCCATGGCGATGGCGGCCGGCAAGGACAAGAGGCGCAGGTCGCGACGCATGGGCGGTCCTTCTGGGGAAAGGGGTCCGCCGAACTTTGCGGCGATTGCTGGCGCTTCGCAAGTCGCCGTGCGGAGCGTTCAGTTGGGCGACGGCGCGCCCTGGGCGGCCTCGGCGGCCCTCTTCGCTCGATGGGCCGCGCGCGCGTCCATCAGGGCCGATTTGCAGTCGGCGGAAACCTCCGCCATGCGGCCCCTCAGGCACCGCATCACCGCGCCGTGGCCCGGCGTCACATTGGGGCACAGCCGCTGGACATCCGGCCGGCAGATACGGCCAGGCCTTGGGGCGACGGAAACTTGAGCGGCGCTGGCGCCGGCGGCAAGCAAGGCGGCGGCGAGGGCGAAGGAGGCGAGAGGGCGATGTTTCATCGTGGTCTCCGGTGAAGCGGGAATGATCCTTCAACGCGCGACGCCACCGGCTCCGTCGCCACCGCGTCTTAAGGCAAAGATCAGTCGAACTGTTCGATCGGAATCGCGCCTATAGTGAATGGCCATGCCCATCCACCGCCTTCCCATCGATCTCATCAACCGCATCGCCGCCGGCGAAGTCGTCGAGCGGCCGGCGAGCGCGGTCAAGGAGCTGGTGGAAAACGCCATCGACGCCGGCGCCTCCAGGATCGACATCCAGGCCGACGGCGGCGGTCTTAGCCGCATTCTGGTCGCCGACGACGGGACGGGCCTTTCGCGGGATCAGCTGCCTCTCGCCATCGAGCGACACGCCACCTCCAAACTTACCCCCGACCGCGAGGGCGCTTATGATCTCTTGCGCATCGCCACCCTGGGGTTTCGCGGCGAGGCTCTGCCTTCGATCGGCGCCGTAGCCAGGTTGTCAATTGCGTCGCGCGCCCGGGGCGAGACGGCCGCCTACGCGATCGCTGTGGAAGCTGGGGCCGTGGCCGCGGCGTCGCCTTGCGCCTTCGCCGAGTCCCACGGCGCGCGGGTCGAGGTGCGCGACCTCTTCTACGCCACCCCGGCGCGCCTGAAGTTCATGAAGTCCGCGCGCGCCGAAGCCATGGCCATCGCCGAGGACGTCAAACGCGCCGCCATGGCGGACGAGACGGTGGCCTTTTCGCTTGATCTTGACGGTCGGCGGATCCTTCGCCTTCCCGCCGAGGCGCGAGGGGACCAAGGCCGGCTGGCGCGTCTGGCCGCCATTCTGGGCCGTGAGTTCGCCGCCAACGCCCTCAGCCTCGACCAGGAGCGCGAAGGCGTGCGCCTAACGGGTTTTGCCGGCCTGCCGACCTACAATCGAGGCAACGCCGGCCATCAGTATCTTTTTGTCAACGGCCGCCCTGTCCGGGACCGGCTTCTGCATGGCGCTTTGCGCGCGGCCTACGCCGACTTTTTGGCCCGCGACCGCCACCCAGCCGCCGTGCTCTACCTCGAGCTTGATCCCACCTTGGTGGACGTGAATGTTCATCCGGCCAAGGCCGAGGTGCGGTTTCGCGATCCGCCCCTGGTGCGCGGATTGATCATCGGCGCCTTGCGTCATGCCCTGGCAGGCGCCGGCCATCGCGCCTCAACCACCGTGGCTACCGCCGCCTTGGGGAGTTTCCGACCGGGCGCGCCGGCGGCGGGCTTTTCCGCCTGGCGCTCCGGGGGATGGCCGCCGCCAGAATCCGATTTGCCGGGCCTCACCGGAGTCTCGGCGCGCGCCGAAGCTTGGGACGCATCGGAATCCGGGGACGCGGGTCTGCGCGTTGATGACCAAAGCGCCGACTTTCCCCTGGGCGCGGCGCGGGCGCAGGTGCACGCCACTTATATCGTCGCCCAGACTCGCGACGGGGTGGTAATCGTCGATCAGCACGCCGCCCATGAGCGGCTGGTTTATGAGCAGATGAAGGCGCAGCTGGCCAGCGGCGGCGTGGCGCGCCAGGTGCTGCTGCTGCCCGAGGTGGTCGAGCTTGATCGCGCCGAGGCGGATCGCCTGTGCGCGCGCGGCCAGGAGCTGGCCGACCTGGGGCTAACCATAGAGCCCTTCGGTCCCGGCGCCGTGCTGGTCCGCGAGACCCCGGCCCTGCTGGGGGATACCGACGTCAGCGCCCTGGTCCGCGACATCGCCGATGACCTGGCCGAGCATGGGGACGCCCTGGCTTTGAAGGAGCGGTTGGCCGAGGTGTGCTCGACGATGGCTTGCCACGGCTCGGTGCGGGCGGGGCGACTTTTGACGTCCAGTGAGATGAACGCCTTGCTGCGCCAGATGGAGGCCACGCCGCACTCGGGCCAATGCAACCACGGCCGGCCGACCTATGTGGAACTCAAGCTGGCCGACATCGAAAGGCTATTCGGACGTCGTTGATCCGGTCAGGTTGATGGCGACGAGGCCGCAAGGAAACAGACCCGCGCGGCGCCCCAGCCACGGCGGTCCAGAACCTCATAGTCTGGCGCGTGCAGATCGGCTTCGTCGGCGCCGCGCTCCACGACGACAATGGCGCCTTGAGCGAGCCAGCCGGCGCTCGCCATGCCCGCCAGGGCGCGCTCGACCAGACCTTGGCCATAGGGCGGATCGAGGAAGGCCAGATCAAACGCTGCTGATGGGGCCGATCGCCGGTCCAACCTCGTTGCGTCCCAGCCCGCCAATTCGGCCCGATCCTGCAGCGCAAGACGCGCCAGGTTTCCGGTGATGATGGTCTGGGCGGAGGGGGCGTTGTCCACAAACAGGCAGAACGCCGCGCCGCGCGAGAGCGCCTCCAATCCCAAAGCCCCAGACCCGGCGAAAAGGTCGAGTACACGCAGGTTTCGCAAGCCGCGGCACCAGGCGGCGTGTTCCAGGATATTGAACAGGGCTTCGCGCGTGCGGTCGGCGGTGGGACGGGTGGAGTGTCCCTTCGGCGCCACAAGGGCGCGCCCGCGATGCTCGCCAGCCACGATTCGCATGAATTTGTCCTTTGGAATCGGCACTTCCTAGCCGATGAAGCGAGCCTAGGGCAAAGCGGTGTCTCGATGAGCGTGTGGGGCGTGTGGGCCGGACTGGCGGACTCGGTCTTTGTGGCCGATATCGATGATTCGGACCGCCGGCCGGCGCGTATCGCCGCCACCATCGCCGTCGGTCTTGCGGCCGGATTGGCCGCCGCCGTCGCCGGCTGGCTTCTCGTATCGTTGGCCTACATCCTGGCCACCGATCACGGAGTCCACGGTTTGCGGGGCCTGGGACATGTCGCCGCCAGGATGGCTGACGTGCGCGCCGGCGGCCTGGCCTTGACCTTGTTGCGTCTGGGCGTGGCGACGGTCACCGACGGTGGCTTTCTGTTCGCCTTCGTCGCCGTGGCAGCGATTGTCGCCCGGCGACGCCTTCGCGCCTATGTCACCGCCGCGGCGCATATCCGATGGCGTCTGTTCGCCATGGGCGTGGTTCTCTCCGCACTATTCATGGCGCCGCTGGTGGCCGCTGATCGTCTGCTGAGCATGGACGGAACCGCGCTTCCCATCCTGACGATTTCGTCCCTGCCGGCGGGACGGCTTGTCTATGCGCTCTCCACCCTGTTGCTGATTCCGGCGGCGGCGGCCGAGGAGCTGTTTTTCCGCGGCTGGCTTCTTCGCCAGATGGCGGCATTCTCACGGCGACCCGCCGTGCTGATAGGTGTCACGGCGCTGATTTTTTCCGCCGTGCATTTCGATTTCAGTCCCGACGGCTTTCTCACCCGCGCTCTGATGGGAGCGGGATTCGCCTATATGACCTTGCGCCTCGGCGGCATCGAGTTTTCCGCCGGCGTGCACACGATCAACAACACCCTGATCGTGTTGTTTCTGCAGCCGCTGAGCCTCGATACCGCCGCCGCTTCGCCGAACATCACTCCGGGCTCGGCGCTGGAGGACGTCGCGCTGATCGCCGGCTACATTCTGATCACCGAGGTGGTGGCGCGCGCGCCCTCGCTCCGCCGCTGGGCGGGATTGCGAAGCGAGGAAATCAGCCGGGCCGACGCTAACGCGGCGCACCCAAGCTAGGGCGGTGACTTTCGGGACTTTCCACGGCGCGCGATCGCCGCCTTGAGTTTCTTCCTGGGTTTGGCCCACCCAGGTTTGTATAGCATCGGGCTCTGCGCCTCGGGCTTGGCGGACTTCGCGGCGGGCGTCCTTCGACTGGCGGGCGCATGGCTCACCGCCTTGAATCGGACGCGGTCTCCAGCCGGCAGATTGGCGGGCGCGATGACATGGGCAAGGTGTTCACGGATCGCGTCAGGGCCGACTTCCTCGATCGCGCCTGGCTCAAGCGATCCAAGCGCAAAGGGGCCGTAAGCCACCCGGATCAGACGGTTGACGGCAAGGCCGAGCGCCTCGAGCACCCGGCGGACTTCGCGGTTCTTGCCCTCCGACAGGCTCAGGGTGATCCACAGATTGGCCACAGGCGGGCCCTCTCTGGCCTGGTCCAGCGTCGCCGTGATGGCCCCGTAGCGCACGCCTTCGACGGTGAGGCCGTCGGCCAATCGATCCAGGCGGCCTTGATCGATGCGACCCCGCGCCCGGGCGCGATAACGGCGCATCCAGCCATTCGACGGCAGTTCCAACGCCCGCGAAAGGCCGCCGTCATTGGTGAGCAACAACAGGCCCTCGCTCATCAGGTCCAGCCGGCCGACCGAGATCACCCGCGGCAGCTCCGCCGGCAGGGCGTCGAACACCGTGGCCCGTCCCTTGGGGTCGCGATGCGTGGTCACCAAGCCGGCAGGTTTGTGATAACGAAACAATCGCGTGGGCTCGCTGGCGCCCACCACCACGCCGTCCACGGTCAGGACGTCGGCGGGGCTCACATTGACGGCCGGCGTGGAGAGGATTTGGCCATTGAGCGCCACCTTGCCCGCGGCGATCAAACGTTCGATCTCGCGGCGCGAGGCCACGCCGGCGCGGGCGAGCCTCTTGGCTATGCGCTCGCGGGGCGGCGAAACCGAGCCTTGACCGGGCGCGGCCGGGGCGGTTTCGTGCTTGGAATGGCCGACCATGACCTTGCCACCATGCGCATCGCCCTGGCGGAGGCGCAAGCCGCGGCCGCCAAGGGTGAGGCGCCGGTTGGCGCGGTGATCCTGGATCCTGTCAGTGGGCGGATCATCGCCAAGGCTGGCAACGCCCCGATCAGCATGAGCGATCCCACCGCCCACGCCGAAATCCTCGCCTTGCGGGAGGCGGCCGCCGCATCGAAGAACTATCGGCTTGAAGGCTTGACTCTGTTTGTCACCCTCGAGCCCTGCGCCATGTGCGCCGGCGCGATCAGCCACGCCCGCATTGCGCGGGTGGTATTCGGCGCCGCCGACAAGAAGGGCGGTGCGGTGATCCACGGTCCGCGCTTCTTCGATCAGGAGACATGTCATTGGCGTCCACGGGTGACGGGGGGCGTGCTGGCTCAGCAGAGCGCCGACCTGCTGCGCGCATTCTTCGCTTCGCGCCGATAGGCGTGTCGCGCGCAGACGCTTGAGCGCAGCTTGTTCTGACGGGATGTGGCTTGCGCCGGATGGGCGTAAGGTTTGATGATGTCTCTGAAGTCACCTTGATCCAGGGAGAAATTGATCATGGGTTTGCTGGAGGGAAAGGTTGCCATCGTGACGGGGGCGGGCAACGGCTTAGGTGAAGCCTACGCCAAGCTCTTCGCCCAGGAAGGCGCGGCCGTGGTGGTCAACGATCTGGGCGGTGCGCGCGACGGCACCGGCGCCGATAGCTCCGCGGCCGAGAAGGTTGTCGAGGAGATCGCTCGGGCCGGTGGCCGCGCCGTCGCCAACGGCGATGACGTTTCCAACGTGGAGGGGGGCCGGCGTATCCTCAAAGCCGCCCTAGACGCCTATGGCCGAGTCGACGTCCTGGTCAACAACGCCGGCATTCTGCGCGACAAGACCTTCGCCAACACCTCCGAGGCCGATTGGGACGCGGTGATCAAGGTGCACCTCAAGGGGGCCTATTGCGTGAGTTTGCCGGTGTGGAGCTGGATGAAGGACAATGTGGTCAAGGGCGTCATCGTCATGACCTCGTCCACTTCAGGCCTGTATGGCAATTTCGGTCAATCCAACTACGGCGCCGCCAAGGCCGGACTTTATGGCTTCATGCGCGTGCTGGCCATCGAGGGACGAAAATACGGCATTCGCGTCTGGGGACTGGCGCCCGGCGCCTTCACCCGCATGACCTCCGATCTTCCAGGCCGGCGCGACGGCGAGCCCGATCCCCTGTCCCTGCCAGCCGCGATCGCGCCTGGCGTCCTCTACATGGTCAGCGACCTTTCCGGCGATCGAACGGGTGTCGTGTTGGGCGTCTCCTCGCGTGGCGTGCGGGAGATCAAGATGCTGCAGACCAAGGGCTTTCGGCCAACCGCCGCGTGGACAGCGGCCGACGTCGCGGCCCACGCCGACGAGGTGTTCTTCCCCGAAGAGCCGGCGACGGCCCGCGCTTGAGCGGCGAGCCCAAACGCGCGTAGAGCGCCGATAGAGCCGCTTGTCCGTCAAAGCGGCCCATGCGATTAGGCTTCAAACGCTCGTTTGAATGG
>PMOM01000192.1:0-2441 GCA_003161535.1 Caulobacteraceae bacterium
CTCATCGTCGCCGCCGCCATGACCGGAGCGGCCCTGAACATCAAGAAGGGGCAGTTTCTGGCTCCCTGGGACATGAAAAACGTCATCGCCAAGGCGGTCGCGGCGGGAAACCCCAATGTCATGGCTTGTGAGCGGGGTGTGTCCTTCGGCTACAACACCCTGGTTTCGGACATGCGGTCGCTGCCGATCCTCTCCCGGATCGGTTGCCCCGTGGTCTTTGACGCCACGCATTCGGTGCAGCAGCCCGGCGGCGCGGGGGACCACTCGGGCGGCGAGCGCCAGTTCGTACCGGTCCTGGCCCGCGCGGCGGTGGCCGTGGGTGTCGCCGCGGTGTTCCTCGAAACCCATCAGGACCCCGACAAGGCGCCGTCGGATGGCGCCACTATGGTGCCCTTGAGCGCCCTTGAGGACCTGTTGCGCGAACTCATGGCCCACGACGCTCTGACCAAGCGCCGTCGCTCGCCTTGACCGGCCGGGGGTCGGTGGGGCAGAGGCTCGCGGTCATGGATCTGCAGGATCTGCAACAGTGGCTCACCCGCATGGCCGGCGTGCGGGTGATCGCGGTCGGCGATGTGATGGTCGATCGCTTCATCTATGGCGAGGTGAGCCGACTATCCGCCGAGGCGCCGATCCCGATTCTGGCTCGATCCCGTGAGACCGTGATGCTGGGAGGGGCCGGCAATGTGGCCCGCAACATCGCCGCTCTCGGCGGCGTCTGCGCCCTGATCGGAGTGATCGGCGACGATGCGCCGGCTTTGGAGGCGCTTGCCTTGATTGGCGCCGAGGGGGGCATCGAGGGGAATCTGATCCCCGATCGGGGCCGGCCGACGACGGTGAAGTCCCGTTTTGTTTCCGCCGGCCAGCAGCTTCTGCGCGTGGACCTGGAAAGCGCCTCCCCGGTGGAAGGCGAAGTGGAAGCGCGTCTCGTCGACGCCATCGCCGAGGCGGCGGCGGCGGTTATCTTGCTCTCGGACTATGGAAAAGGCGTGGTGACGCCCGCGGTGATCGAAGCCTGTCACTTGGCGGCTAGGCTCTGCGGCGCCATGTTGATCGTCGATTCCAAGGCCCGCGGCTTCGAGCGCTACGGCGCCGCCGACATCGTCAAGCCCAACGCCGCCGAACTGGCCCGCGCCACGGACTTGCCGACCCAGACCGATGCGCAGGTCGAAGCGGCGCTGGCCGCGGCCATGGACACGTGCGCCTGTGGGGCCATTCTGGTCACCCGCGCGGCACAGGGTATGTCGCTGGCGGTGCGGGGGCAGTCCGTGCGGCATTTTTCACGCCTTCCGCCGGAAGTTTTCGACACCGCCGGAGCCGGTGACACCGCCTTGGCGGCTCTGGGACTGGCGCTGGCCGCCGGCGCGGCGACGCCAGAGGCCATCGAACTGGCCCTGCTTGCCTGCGGCGTGGTCGTGGAAAAGGCCGGGGTCGCGACCGCTTCACCGGACGAACTGATTGAAGCCGAGTTGGCCGCCCACCGCGCACCGCTGGAGGCCAAGATCGCCTCGCCGGTCCGCATGGCCGCCGAAGCAGCGCGGTGGCGCGAGCGGGGGCTGAGAGTCGGCTTCACCAACGGTTGTTTCGACATCCTGCATCCGGGACACATCGCCTATCTCGCCCAGGCCCGCTCCTGGTGCGATCGGCTGATCGTCGGGTTAAATACCGACCGCTCGGTGCGGGCGGCCAAGGGTCCGGGGCGGCCGGTGAACGATCTGGAAGCCCGCGCGCTCGTGCTGGCCGCCCTGACTTCGGTGGATTTGGTGGCGCCCTTCGATGAAGCCACGCCGCAAGCGCTGATCGAGGCGGCCCACCCCGACATTCTGGTCAAGGGCGGCGACTACGCGGCCAGCGAGGTCGTCGGCGCCGACATGGTGCGCGCCTGGGGCGGCGAAGTGCGGCTGGCCGCCTTCGTGGAGGGCTATTCCACCACCAAGACGCTACGCAATGCCTCGGGGGGCGCATGACAGAGCGCGTCATCCTGATCACCGGCGGCGCGGGATTCATCGGATCGAACATCGCCGCCGAGCTGACCGGGGATTCGTCCTTCGACGTGGTGGTCTGCGACCGGTTGCGGACCGCCGCGCTTGGCAAGTGGCGCAACCTCGCCAAACACCCCATCGCCAACATTATCGGGCCAGAGGAATTGTGGCCTTGGCTTGAGAGGCGCGGATCGGAGGTGGAACTGATCGTTCACATGGGCGCCGTCTCTTCAACCCAGGAGGCCGACGCCGACACCATCGTTCGGACCAACTTCGGTCTCTCGCGCGATCTATTCTGCTGGTGCGTCGGGCACGACTGCCGACTTATCTACGCTTCTTCGGCGGCCACCTACGGCGACGGAGCCCTGGGCTTCGACGATGCCCAAGATGTCGAATTTCTCGCCAGCCTGCGACCGTTGAACGCCTATGGCTGGTCAAAGGCTCTCTTCGACTGCTTCGCGG